>JAFKLU010000422.1 GCA_017304105.1 Sphingomonadales bacterium | reverse complement strand
GGTCGAGCAGACATAGGACGCGAGGCCGAAGGGGGTGCTGTTGGCGAGCCGTATTGCATCGTCATAGCTGTCAAACGCGATGAGGCCGGCGAGCGGACCGAAGGTCTCCTCCCGCGTGAGCAGCGCGTCCTGCGCGACGTGGGAGACCAGCGTCGGCGGCTGCATGCGCCCCTCGCCCCTGCCGCCCGCGAGCAGCTTGCCGCCCCCGGCCACGGCCTCGTCGAGATGCTCCGTCACCTTCGCGACGGCCGCCTCGTCGATCAGCGGGCCGATGTCGGTGTCCATCTCCAGCCCGTCGCCCACCTTCATCGCCGCGACGCGCTGCTGGAAGGTGTTCACGAACGTGTCGTAGATGCCCTTCTGCACATAGATGCGGTTGGCCGCGATGCAGCTCTGGCCGCAATTGCGGAACTTGGCGATCATCGCCGCGTCGACCGCCGTGCCGAGATCGGCATCGTCGAAGATCAGCATCGGCGCATTGCCGCCCAGCTCCATGGACAGGCGCTTCACTGTGGGCGCGCAGGCCGCCATCAGCTTGATGCCGATCTCGGTCGAGCCGGTGAAGCTCAGCTTCCGCACGATGGGCGAGCTGGTGAAGATGTCTCCGATCATGCCCGCGCTGCCGGTCACGACGCTGAACACGCCCGGCGGCACGCCCGCCTCCTCGGCAAGCTGGGCAAGCGCGAGCGCCGCGAGCGGCGTCTGGCTAGCCGGCTTGGCGATCATGGTACAGCCAGCGGCGAGCGCGGGCGCGAACTTGCGGGTGAGCATCGCCAGCGGGAAGTTCCACGGCGTGATCGCGACGCTGACGCCGACCGGCTCCTTCTCCGCGAACAGCTTGCGCCCCGGCACCGGCGCGGGGATGATCTCGCCCAGCGAGCGGGCGCCCTCCTCGGCATAGACCTCGACGAAGCCCGCGCCGTAATCCACCTCGCCATAGGCTTCCTTGAGCGGCTTGCCGTTCTCCAGCGTGATGAGGCGGGCGAAGTCGTCGCGGTGCAGGATGATGAGATCGAGCAGCTTGCGCAGGATCTTGCCACGCTCGCGCGCCGGCGGGCGCGCCCATGCGGGGAAGGCCCGCGCGGCGGCATCGACCGCGGCCTGAACCTGCGCTGCCTCCAGCAACGGGATCGAACTGATCCTGCCGCCGGTGAACGGATCGGTCACGTCAATGGACTTGCCGTTGGTGGAATCCACCCATTTGCCGTCAATATAAGCGGAGGACCGCAGCAGCGGCTTGTAAGTGATGGTCGCGTTGCGCTGGCTCTGGTCCACAGATCGCTCCGATGCTTGCTCGTGTCGGCCGCCTCGGAAGGGCGGCTCCAAAGGATCGAGGGCATGGCCCCCGCATGGCGGCGGTTTTAGCCGCAGCCGCGGCAAACCGACTTGTCTGTTGCGGTAGCCAAGGTTGCGTGATGCGGCAAGCACGCCCCCTCCCGGCGGAATGCCTGAAAATTATAGTGAGATTCCGGTTTTCGCCGGGCCGTCAGGCGCGCCTCGGAGGAGCGGCGATCACCTCAAAGATAGCCCATTACCAATGACTTGTCCCACCATACATCGTTGCACCCATCCGAATAAGCGATCGGGATCGCAGCCAGTTCCTCCTCGCTCAGCTCGTCCAGACAGGCAACGGAGATGGACAAGAAAGCACCACCCGCGCCCGGCATGTCGCCATCGCTGAAGGGCGCGCAGCCGCAACGCGCGCAGAAGCGGTGATGTGTGCCGCTGGTGCCGAACTGATAATCGCTGAGCTTGTCCTCCCCGCGCAACAGGCGGAAGGCATCGGGCTTCACGATCACGCTCCACGCGCGGCGCTTGGCGCAAATGGAGCAATTGCAGCGCCCGGAGCCCTCGTCGAAGTCGATCTCGGCCGCGAAGGTGACGTCACCGCAATGGCAGCTTCCGAAATAAGTCTTCAGCATGATTGCACTCCCTCCGTTGTGGCCAGCCCCTTCTACTGCCATGCTGCTGACAGCATGATGTCAGCAGCATGGCAGTAGAAGGGGCTCAAATGCGCAAGGCCGATCGCCTCTTCCAGATTCTCCAGATCCTGCGCCGGAGCGGCCGGCCGGTGACGGCCGACGCCATCGCGCAGGAACTGGAGACCTCGAAGCGCTCCATCTACCGGGACATCGCCGCGCTGATCGGCCAGCGCGTACCGATCCGTGGCGAGGCGGGCGTCGGCTATGTGCTGGAAGGCGGGTTCGACCTGCCGCCGCTCATGCTGACCGCCGACGAGATCGACGCGGTGGCGCTCGGCGCGCATTGGGTCGCCGAGCATGCCGAACCCGCGCTCGCCCGCGCCGCGCAGGACGTGTTCGCGAAGATCGCGGCGGTGCTGCCGGAGGACATGCGGCCCTTCCTCATCGATCCGCCCGCCCGTTCGATGCCTGCCTGGGGGGCGCTCTCCGATGGGCTCGACGTGGCGCAACTGCGCGCCTGGATACGCGCCGGCCGCAAGCTCGCCATCGCCTATAGCGACGAGGCAGAGCGCGCGACGCAGCGGACGATATGGCCGCTGCTGATCGGCTATCGCGATGCGACCCGACTGCTGGTTGCCTGGTGCGAACTGCGCGAGGACTTCCGCACCTTCCGCCTCGACCGCATCCGCGACGCGGAATTCATGGACGCCCTCATCCCCCAGCGCCCGGCGATCCTGCGGGCCAGATGGCAGCGCCGGATGGATGAGGAATGCGGTGAGTGAAACGACGCACGCAGATTTAAGGTCGGCCTAGAACGCCGCCCGCATTCGCTGCGCGCTCTGGCGCATCAGGCCCTGATCGGACGCCACGAGGAAGCTGTTGACGCCGAGCCCGCGCAACATCGCCACGTCGGGCGCATCCGAGGCGCCGACATGGGCGATCAGCGCAATGCCATGCCTGCGGGCCGCTGCCGTGATCGCCTCGACGGTCTCGACGACGCGCGCATCGGCCGGGCTGTCAGCGCCGACAGCCGCCGAAAGATCGCCGCGCCCGATGAACGCGCCGGTGAGCCCCGGCACGGCGAAGATCTCGTCGAGCCGCTCGATCGCCGCCAGATCCTCGATCATCGCAATGACCGACGCCGAGCTGTCGCAGCTCGCCTGATAATCGCGAAAGCCCAGGCGGCCATAGCTGCCCGCCCGCGTGCTGTTCGAAAAGCCGCGATGGCCGCCCTTGAAATAAGCCGCATCGACGATGGCGCGCACCGCCTCCGCCGAGGAGACATGCGGCACCAGCACGCCCGCTGCGCCCGCATCGAGCGCGGTCAATATGTGCTCCGGCGCGGCGGAGGGCACGCGCACCACGCTCGCAATGCCGCCGGCCCTCGCGGCGAGCATCATGAGATCGATGTCGGCGCGGCTGAACGGCGCATGCTCCGCATCGACCACCACGAAATCGAAGCCGACATCGGCGAGGATCTCGGTCGCATGGGCGGTCGGCGTCTTGAGGAACGTGCCGAGCAGCGCATCGCCGCCCGCGAGCCGGCGCTTGAAGGCTTGTTGGGGGCTTTCCACGCCCGATGTCGGGTCACTCACTCCGCCGGGACCGGATATTCGTCAGCGTTGAGCACCCAGCCTTCCATCTTGGAGAAGTCGTGGCGCGGCGGGGCGAAGATGTCGACCAGACGGTTGTCCTCCGGTGCCGTGCAGGCGGAGGTATGGATCGACTTGGCCGGGATCACCGCGACGGACGGCGCAGGGCACACCTCATGCTCGTCCTCCCGCCATTCGGACTGCTTGGAGGTCCACGGCCAGCGCAGATGGTGCGTGTAAGAGCCGCCAAGCGCCAGCGAGCATTGCTCGAAATCGTCATGATGATGCGGCGAGAGCGCCTCGGGGTCGCGCGGGCCGACGGGATAGAAGACGTTGACCATGAAGGTCGTGCAGCGCCACAGCCGCCCGAAGCGCCCCGGCACTTCCGGCACGTCCAGGCTATAGACGCGGATCTTGTATCCGGCGGGCGGCTCGGGCCACTTGACGAAGGGCGGGATATTGGGGTGCTGCTGCGCATAGGTCTGCGCATTGGAGCAGAGCGCCGTCAGATCCTCATTGTCCCGCGAGAAAAGGCGCACAAACTCGCCACCCTTGGGGAAGGTGATGCTGCTGTCACCCGGCGGCACGATGACGAGGCTGTAGCCCGGCACGCTCTCGCTCTGGCCATTGGCCGAGATAGTGGCAGGCACGTCCTCGTCTTCGATCAGCAGCACATATTCGTCGACCTGCCCCTTGCGCTCGAACGTCGCGCCGGGCTTGGCCCGCGTATAGGCGACGACGAAATTCTGCCCGCGCGTCAGCCAGGTCTGGCCAGTCGTGTCGTCGATCTGCGGCGGCGTCGAGCCGAACAGCGCATAGCTGGAGGGACCAAAGCCCTTCATCGCGGCCGTCCCGCCCGAAACGGCACTGCCGCTGCTGAGCTTCGAGCGCGGATCGTCGGAGGTGTACATCGTGTTGGCGGGCGATGCTTGAGCTGTGGACATGGGCAGACTCCGGCTTGAATCGGATAAACGGCAATATGGCGCCTGATCTACCGGGAGAGAAGATGCGGGGGCTTGATCGAAGCGGCATACCGGCTTGACCACATCCGGGATATGCCGCCCCCCACCTGCGAGAAGGCTGAACGAGGAACATCCTCGTCACTCGGCCGCCGGCAGATCCCCGTCATAATCGGCGATGCTCCGCCGGATGCGGGCGAGCACGGACAGGCAGGTCTCCAACTCCTCGCTCGATACATCCTCCAGCAGCTTGTCCCGGATCTTCACCACCTCGCGTGAAATCTCGTCCACGACAGGGTGGGCCGCCGGGGTGAGATACAGCTCCTTGATGCGGCGATCATCGCCCCTTTCGCGGCGTTCGAGCAGGCCTTGGCGGACGAGCGCCTCGATGATGCCGACAAGGGTCGCGCTCGTCACCGACATGCGCTCGGACAGTTCGCTCTGGTTGATCCCCGGCTGAAGCTGCGCCCAGGCGAGCACGCGCCAGCGCGGCTGGGTCTGGCCGGAAAAGCGGAGCCGCTCGTCGAGCAGATTGTGCCACGCGCGCCCGGTGCCGATCAGCCACCACGACATCTGCACGCGCAGAGCCTCGATCGAATCGGGGTCCTGCCCCCGCATCGCCGGTGGACCGGGGCCGACGCGCGATCGGGCAGCGCGGCCAGACGAGGCCGTTAAATCAGGGACTTCCCCCATGGCCCGGCGATTATCCATACGCCCCTCCCCCTTCATTCTCAACTTCTTGACTTCTCAACAACTACTGCTTAGGGGCCCAAAAAGATAGAAGGTGAATTAATAAATGCCCTAACCATTAGGGTGTTTCACTTTCTGTCAAACTGCGCACTCGGCGGCGAAATCCGTCGATGTTTCGCACACCGCAAAGAGCGGATCAAAGGGAGAGGAATGGAAATGCTGCCGCTTCATCGTCGGATTCGGGTTCTCAAGGGCACTGCCGCGCTCATGTCCATGGCAGCCGCCATGGCCGTCGCGACCTCCGCAGCTCATGCGCAGGATCAGGCCCCGCAGGAAGATCAGGCCGAGGCCGCTACCAATCAGGAAATCGTCGTCACCGGCTCGCGTATCCAGCGCGGCGGCTTCACCGCGCCGACCCCGGTCACCGCGATCGGCCGCGACCGGCTCGAAACGACCGCAACGACCAATGTCGGCGATCTGCTGAGCCAGCTTCCGAGCTTCCGCGCGACGAGCAGCCCCTCCGCCACGCAGACCACGCCCGGCAATGCCGTCGGCTCCCGCGTGCTGGAGCTTCGCAGCCTCGGCGCCGAGCGCACCCTCGTGCTGGTCAACGGCCGCCGCTTCGTGCCGACCACCGTGCGCGGCACCGTCGACACCAACTATATCCCCGGCATTCTCGTTGACCGCGTCGACGTCGTCACCGGCGGCGCGTCGGCAGCTTATGGCTCGGACGCCGTCGCGGGCGTGGTGAACTTCATCCTCAACAACAAGCTGGACGGCATCCGCGCCGAGGCCCAGTCCGGCATTTCACAGCGGGGCGATGATCGCACCATCTTCCTCTCGGCGGCGGGCGGCACGTCCTTCGCGGGCGGCAAAGGCCACATCGTGGTTGGCGGCGAGTATGAAGACAATGATGGAATGGGCGATTGCTACACGGCTCGCTCGCTTTGCGCGCAGGAGTGGACGCTGGTCGGCCGCCCCCGCCCCGCCGACACCTCCGTGCCCGCACTGAGCATCCTGAACAACGTCCACACCGCCACCATGGCCCCCGGCGGCCTCATCCTCACCCCCGGCCCGCTCAAGAACATCCAGTTCCTGCCGGATGGCTCGACGGCGCCCTATCAGGTCGGCAATCTGGCGGGCTCGCTGTTCCAGCAGGGCGGCAGCGGCGCGGGGCGCAACGCCTTCCTCGCCGGCCTACTGCTCAAGGTGCCGGTGGAGCGCTGGAGCACCTATGGCCACGCCGAATATGAGTTCAGCGATGCGCTGAAGGCGACGCTGGAAGCCTCCTACGGCCAGGTCCACGCCTTCTCCGTCAGCGCCCAGATGCGCGACAGCACCGGCTCGCTGATCGGCCCGATCCGCCGCGACAACCCCTATCTGCCGGGTTCTGTCACCTCGATCATGGATGCGAACGGCATCACCCAGTTCAACATGGGCCGCTCCGGTCTCGACATCGGCAATGCGCGGGGCGCGACCAAGAGCACGGCGTTCCGCATCGTCGGCGGCCTGAGCGGCGCGATCACGGATCGCTGGAACTGGAATGCTTATTATCAGTATGGCCGCAGCACCTATCATCAGGAAGCCAATAACAACCTGATCCGCGCCAACCTGCTGCTCGCGGTCGACGCGGTATCCGGCCCGGACGGCCCGATCTGCCGCTCGACGCTCACCAATCCGGGCAATGGCTGCCAGCCGCTCAATCTGATCGGCGAGAACAAGTTCACGCAGGCCGCGCTGAACTATGTGACCGGCACCTCGATGCTCGATCTCGACATCAGCCAGCATGTCGCCGCGTTCGACGTGCAGGGCGATCTGGTCGACCTGTGGGCCGGCCCGCTCTCGCTGGCCGCCGGTTTCGAATATCGCCGCGATCAGGTGGAGGGCTCGGCCGATCCGATTTCCCAGCGCGGCGGCTTCTACGTCTCGAACTTCGCGGCCTCCAATGGCCGGGTGACCGTCAAGGAAGGCTTCCTCGAAGCCGGCCTGCCGTTGCTCAAGGATAGCGCCGTGGGCAATCTGGAGCTAAATGGCGCGGTGCGCCGCACAGACTACAGCACCAGCGGCGCGGTGACGACCTGGAAGGGCGGCGCCGTCTACGAGCCGATCGACATGCTGCGCTTGCGCGGCACCTTCTCGCGCGACATTCGTGCGCCCAACGTCAATGAGCTGTTCGGCTCCGTGACGCGCAGCTTCTCGTCCTTCACGGATCCGAGGACGTCGCGGCAGGCGCTGATCGAGATCGTCTCGGGCTCCAACGCCTCGCTGCGCCCGGAAGTGGCCGATACGTTCACGGCGGGTGTCGTGGTGCGTAACCTGCCGTTCCTGCGCGGCTTCAACCTGTCGGTCGACTATTACAACATCCGCGTGAACGACGCGATCGCGCAGATCGGCTCCGCCACGATCGCGACGCGCTGCCTGCTGAACAACGCCACCGAATTCTGCCCGCTCATCACGAAGAATGCGGCGGATGAAGTGACGATGATCAACGACAGCCTGCAGAATGTGAACGGCTTCAAGACCCGCGGACTGGACATCGAGGCGACCTATCGCACCAGCATCGGCTCGGGCTCGCCCGACGGCTCGGCCCGCGCCGGGGCCGGCAGCTCGAACAGGGGAAAGGCGAAGCCGAAGGTCGTGCCGACCTCCGGATTGCGCCGGGCCTCGATCGTCCCGCCCATCTGCTCGATGAGTTGCTTGCAGATCGCCAGACCGAGGCCCGCCCCGCCCTGGCGCACGCCCGCCTCGGTCTGGTTGAAGGGTTGGAAGATCGACGCCAGGCGCTCGGCCGGCACGCCCA
>JAFKLU010000421.1 GCA_017304105.1 Sphingomonadales bacterium | reverse complement strand
AGCCCGTAGAAGTAATTGGTCGAGTGGCTATCGGGTTCCAGGCGCAGTGCCTGCGCGAACGCATAGTTGGCAGCCGGGGTCAGCGTCCCGCCGGAATGAGCGACCAGGCGGTTGCCGAGCCAAGCCCAGAGCTGCGGCTCGTTGGGGCTCTCGCGCAGGCCCGCCACCAGCGCGTTCGCCGCGTCCTCGGTCTCGCCGCGCACGGCATAGGAATCAGAAAGGACAAACCACTTGGTTGCCGTCGACATCCGCTCGCCCAGCGCCTTGCGCTTGGCGATCAGCGCTTCTTCCTGCTGGCCGGTCTCTGCCTTGCGCGGTGGGGTCGGCCTCCCCGCAAGGCCCGGGCTACCCTGCCATGCATAGCCGGCCAGGCCCAGCAGCAGCGCCGTGGCGACCGGGGTCATCTGCCTGATCGGCAGGCGCGCGAAAAGGAAGATGGCGATGCCCGTGGCGAGCGCGAGCAAAACCGCGATGAGAAGACCGCTCATGCGCTGCCCTTTCGCTTGTGGCGGATGCGCTTCCAGGCCAGCACGCCGCCTGCGCCGAGCAGTAGCGCCGGCGCGGCCCAGAGCGGCCAGAGGATCGGCTCGGCGGTCGGCTTGTAGCTGATCCAGTCGCCATAGCGCTCGATCAGCCAGGCGCGGATATGCTCGGGCTCCTCGCCGCGCTTGATCCGCTCGCGAATCTCCGAGCGCATGTCCGAGGCCATGCTGGCATTGCTGTCGGCGATCGACTGGCTCTGGCAGGTGAGGCAGCGGATGGTGTGCATCAGCGCCGTCGCCTTGGCCTCTTGCGCCGGATCTTCCAGCTGACGATCGGCATAGGGCGCCGGCGGCAGCGCGGTCTGGGCGAAGGCCGGCGCGGCACAGACCAGCATCAGCGGCAGCAGGCGCCTCACGATTCAGCCTCCCGCAATTTGGTCATGATCGTGTCCAGATCCTGCGGGCCAATATAACCGATATGTTGGTAACGGATAATGCCCTTGCCATCGACCACGAAGGTCTCCGGCACGCCCGATGAGCCGAGATAGAATTGCAGGGTCGATCGGGCGTCGAGCCCGATGCGCTGATAGGGGTTGCCATAGCGCTTGAGGAAAGCGTCCACATCCTTCTGCGCGTCGCGGATCGCCACAGCGTCGATGCGCACGCCGCGCTGGGCGAGCTGGGTGAGCTGAGGTGCCTCGGCAGCGCAGGGCACGCACCAGCTCGCGAAGATGTTGAGCAGGCGCGGCTTGCCGTCCGCCATCTGCTTGGTGGAGAGCGCGGGCGACAGCGTGGAGGCGGCAGGCAGGTCGATGCCCGGCATGGGCTTGCCGATCATGCGGGATTCGATGACCGTCTGCTGCTCCCGATTGAGGCCGAGCGAGGCGACGAGCAGGAAGATCAGATAGCCCGCGAGCGGTATCCAGAGGATCAATGAGCGCTTCATGCAAAACGCTCCCGCGCGGGCTTGGGCGCCGCCTTGTGCCGCCGCTCGCGCCGGATGCGGCCGATCAGCGCCAGCGCGCCGCCAAGCGCGATGAGCCCGCCGCCAGCCCAGATGAAGGTCACGAATGGCTTCCACCAGATCCGGAGCTGCCAGCGTCCGGCCTCAAGCTGATCGCCGAGCACCAGATAGAGCTGGCCGCCGAGGCGAGTCATCTGCACCGATTCGTTGGTGGGCGTCGGCGGATCGGCAAAGAAGCGCGACTGCGGCTTGGCGGTGCCGATCACGCGGCCATTGCGGCTGACGGTGAGCGTCGCTTCCATGGCCGTCCAGTTCGGCCCCGCGATTGGCAGGACGTGATCGAAGGCCACGGTATAGCCGGCTAGCTCGAACTTTTCCCCCGGCCGGGCGGCAGCAAGCCGCTCCTGCGAAAAGGCGCTTTCCGACGCCATGCCCGCAAGGCTCACGGCGCAGCCCAGATGCGCGACGACCATGCCCCAGGTGTAGAGCGGCGTGCGCAAGAGATTGCGCTTCCAGAGCGGCAACAGGCTCGCAAGCGCGACAGCCGCGGCCGCCGCGAAACCAAGCGCCGAAAGCCACCCGATCGCACCGGCCGACAGCGCGATCACGGCGATCAGCGCCAGCGCGGCGGCGATCATGGCCGGCGTCGTGCGGCGGACCATCGCCTTCGGATCGTCCTTGCGCCAGCGCAGCAGCGGCCCCACCACCAGCACGGCCATCAGCGCGATGGTCAGCGGACCGATCACGGCGTTGAAATAAGGCGGACCGACAGAGACGCGCACGCCCATCATCTCGGTGAGCAGCGGGTAAAGCGTGCCGATCAGCACCAGCGCCAGGATCACGCAGAGCAGCAGGTTGTTGAGCACCAGCATCGCCTCGCGGCTGACCGGCTCGAACCGGGCGCCCTCGTTGACGGTATGCACACGCAGCGCGAACAGCGCGAGCGCCCCGCCTATATAGAGGCCGAGCAAAGCGAGGATGAATGTGCCCCGCGTCGGATCGACCGCAAAGGCATGGACGCTGGTCAAGATGCCCGAGCGCACGAGGAAGGTGCCGACCATGGACATGGCGAAGGCGATCACCGCGAGCATCACCGTCCAGGCCCGCAGGGCATCGCGCGCGGCGAGCACCGAAGCGCTGTGGAACAGCGCCGTCGCCGCCAGCCAGGGCATGAGCGAGGCATTCTCGACCGGGTCCCAGAACCACCAGCCACCCCAGCCCAGCTCATAATAGGCCCAGTAGCTGCCCGCCGTGATCCCGAAGGTGAGGAGGATCCATGCCGCCAGCACCCAGGGCCGCACGGCCTTGGCGAAGCGCGCGTTCACCTCACGGGTGAGCAGCGCGCCCACCGCGAAGGAGAAGGCCACGGACAGGCCCACATAGCCGAGATAAAGCGTCGGCGGATGGAAGGCGAGGCCGGGGTCCTGCAGCAGCGGATTGAGCCCCTGCCCGTCCTCGACCGGCGGATTGAGCCGCGCGAAGGGATTGGAAGCAAGCAGCAGGAAGGCATAGAAGCCAAGGCTGATCGCCGCCTGCGCGCCGAGCGTTGCATAATGGGTGCGCTTGTCCAGCCCGCGCTCGAACAGGGCGACCGCAGCGCCCGATGCGCTAATCACCGCTACCCAGAGCAGCATCGAGCCCTCGTGATTGCCCCATGCGCCGGCGAACTTATAGAGCAGCGGCTTGAGCGAATGGCTGTTCGCTGCCACCAGATAGACTGACATGTCCGAGCGCAGGAACAAAAGGATGAGCAGCGCCATCGCGCCGCAAGTCAGCACGCCCTGAGCGACGGCGATCGGGCGGATCAGCCGCTGCGCCGGCTCAGCGCCGCGCGCGACGGCCATCCAGGCGAAGACGAGCTGCGCGCCCGCCAGCATTGCCGCGAGCCACAGTGCGGCGAGTCCGGTCTCTGCAATCATCAGGGTTTCGCTTCGACCTTGTGCGTGTTGGGATCATATTGGATCCCTTCCATCTCGCGCGGCATGTAGCGCTCGTCATGCTTGGCGAGGATATTGGTGGCGCGGAAGGTGCCGTCCGCGTCGAACGATCCTTCCGCGATGGCGCCGCCATTCTCCTTGAAGAGATCGGGTGTGATGCCGCTGAAGCTCGCCGGCACGCTCGCCTTGCCGTCCGTCAGGCGGAAATGGATGGTGACCCCGTCCGCAGCCCGCTCCAGACTTCCGCTCTCGACCATACCGCCGAGCCGGATAGCCGTGCCCGGCTCGACCCGGGCGGCAAGCGCCTCGGCCGGGGTGTAGAAATAAGCGGCCTGATCCTTGAGCGCGGACATAGCGAGCAGCACGCCGCCAATCGTCGCGGCGAGCGCGAGCAGCACCAGCATGAGCCGCTGATGCTTGCGCTTGGGGCCTTGCCGTGGCGATGCAACCGCAACCATTTCAATCCCGTCCTGTCAGTTCTTGCGCGCGCTTCTCAGCCTGCCGGGCGGCACGCCACGCCCAGAGGCTGGTCGCGATCGTCGCGACGAGAGTGATGCCATAAGCGGCGATGACAAACGGCCAGGGATTCATCGCTCA
Organism: Sphingomonadales bacterium; assembly: GCA_017304105.1. Classification (GTDB taxonomy): domain Bacteria; phylum Pseudomonadota; class Alphaproteobacteria; order Sphingomonadales; family Sphingomonadaceae; genus Sphingobium. Next base: position 4,013 of record JAFKLU010000421.1, on the reverse strand, counting down.
GCCCCTCGACATTCGGCGCAGCCGCGCCTCGATGCGGTTCTCTGCCAGGATAGCGCGCATTCGTAGCAGCACGATGGCCGCGAACCACAAGCTGAAGCCCAGCACCGTCAGTCCGAGCGGCCAGAGCATCGAGGAATCGATGCTGCTGCGGCCGGTGATCGAGATGCTGCTGCCCTGATGGAGGCTGTTCCACCACACCACGGAATAATGAATGATCGGCAGGTTGAGCGCGCCGATCAGGGCATAGATGGCCGTCACGCGGCTCACCCCGCCCCCATCGCCCCGGTCGGCGCTGGAGCGCGCCAGCGCGATATAGCCAACATAGAGGAAGAGGAGCAGCAGCATCGATGTCATGCGCCCGTCCCACTCCCACCATGTGCCCCAGGTCGGGCGGCCCCAGATGGAGCCGGTCGCGAGGCAGAGAGCGGTGAACACGGCGCCGGGCACCGCCACCGCCCTGCCCGCCACACCCGCCAGCGGATGCCGCCAGACCAGTTGCATGATCGCCGCCAGCGTAAGGCCGGTCCATCCGCCCATGCCGAGCCAGGCGGTCGGCACATGGATGTAGATGATGCGGAAGCTGTCGCCCTGCAGATAGTCGGCCGGCGCGACGAACAGCCCCGCCGCGCTGCCAAGCAGCACCAGAGCCACGCCGGACCAGAAGCACCAGGGCGTCACGGGCATGGCGATGGCAAGGAATCGGCGCGGGTTCGCAAAGGCGTGCATTGTGTCCCCTTTAGAGTGCCCTTGCGCGGCTTGCCAGTACGTTGATTTTCGGATGCGCGAGACGCGAGGGGGCGCAGCCCGCCGGGCGACTGCCAGCCCGATGGCGCGCGCACCTCCCCAGCTTGCCGCTACGGAATCAAACCTTACCGAGCCAGCCCACCCAAGGAAAAGCATCAAATCCTCGTGCCCCCTCAGGCCCATGACCACATTATTTTGAGAGTATGGGGCGACAAAGCCCAAAGACGTTCCTATATGGCGGCGCAACGAGGATCGCGGCGTGGCGAGAATCGCCTCGCTGGCCCCATGAGTAGAGCCATGCTGACCACCCATCCGTTCGATGACGACAAGCTGCGCGAAGAGTGCGGCATCTTTGGCGTTTATGGCGCCGAAACGGCCTCCGCCATGGTGGCGCTCGGCCTTCACGCCCTCCAGCATCGCGGCCAGGAAGCGGCCGGGATCACCAGCTGGGATGGTGAGGAGTTCCACACCCACCGCGCCATGGGCCATGTGGCCGGCAATTTCGACAATGACGAGATCATCCGCCAGCTCGCGGGTGACGTGGCCTGCGGCCATGTGCGTTATTCGACGACGGGCGAGACGGCACTGCGCAATGTGCAGCCGCTCTATGCCGAGCTTGCCTCGGGCGGCTTCGCTATCGCGCATAACGGCAACATCTCGAACGCGATGAACCTGCGTCGTCGGCTCGTTCGGGAAGGCGCGATCTTCCAGTCGACCAGCGACACAGAAGTCATCATCCACCTGCTCGCCAAGTCGCGCTACCGCACCTTGCTGGATCGCTTTATTGATGCACTGAAGCAGGTTGAGGGCGCTTATTCGCTGATCTGCCTGACGCCGGAAGGCATGATCGCCTGCCGCGATCCGCTGGGCATTCGTCCGCTCGTCATGGGCCGCCTGGGCGATGCGATCATCTTCGCGTCCGAGACGGTCGCCTTCGATGTCGTCGGCGCCGAATATATCCGCCAGGTTGACCCCGGCGAACTGATCGTCGTGACGCAGGGAGGCGAACTGCGGTCGCACCGCCCCTTTGGCGAGACGCCCCGCGCCCGCCCCTGCATCTTCGAGCATGTCTATTTCTCGCGCCCCGACTCGATCGTGGATGGCAGCAGCGTCTATTCGGTCCGCAAGGGCATTGGCGCCCAGCTCGCAGTGGAGAGCCCGGTCGAAGCGGACCTGGTGATTCCCGTGCCCGATAGCGGCGTACCCGCGGCGATCGGCTACTCGCAGGAGTCCGGCATCCCGTTCGAGCTTGGCATCATCCGCTCGCACTATATCGGCCGCACCTTCATCCAGCCCGGCGACAAGGTCCGGCACCTTGGCGTGAAGCTCAAGCACAATGCCAATCGCGCGCTCATCAACGGCAAGAAGATCGTGCTGATCGACGATTCGATCGTGCGCGGTACGACCAGCCTCAAGATCGTGCAGATGATGCGCGAGGCGGGCGCGACGGAAGTGCACATGCGCATCGCCAGCCCGCCGACCCGGCATAGCTGCTTCTACGGCGTCGACACGCCCGAACGCGGCAAGCTGCTGGCGCACAAGATGGATGTCGCGCAAATGTGCGCCTATATCCATGCGGACAGCCTCGCCTTCGTCTCCATCGAGGGCCTTTACCGCGCCATCGGCGAGAGCCGGCGCGACGACCAGAGCCCGCAATATTGCGATGCCTGCTTCACGGGCGACTATCCGACCACCCTCACCGATTTCGACGATCAGGCCGAGGTCAATCAGCTCGAGCTGCTGCGCGAACGCGTGGTTTAGGAGCGGTCTTTCCTGACCTCCCGTTCGTGTCGAGCGAAGTGGAGACACGCGAGGGCTGGGCCAACGTGTCTCGACTTCGCTCGACACGAACGGCTAGGGAGATCTTCGAAATAGCCTCATCAGACTCCAACCAGAAGAAAACCCAGACCAGATGACAGGGACAGACATGGACAACCGGCCTCTCGCCGGCCGGCTCGCTCTCGTGACCGGCGCAAGCCGCGGCATTGGCGCCGCAACCGCAGAAGCGCTGGCTGCGGATGGTGCCCATGTGGTGCTGGTCGCCCGCTCGGTGCCGGATCTGGAAAAGGTGGAGGAAGCCATCCACGCGGCCGGCGGCAGCGCGACGATCGCGCCGCTCGACCTCACGGACGGCGAGAGCATCGGGCGGCTGGCGCAGGCGGTGAGCGGTCGCTGGCAGGCGCTGGACGTGCTGGTGCTCAACGCCGCGACCCTCGGCACGCTCGCGGCCGTTCCGGCGATCGATGCCAAGGAATTCGCGCGGCAGCTGACCCTGAACGTCGCAGCGCCGCAAGCCCTCATCGCCGCCTTCGATTCGATGCTGCGCGCCAGCAAGAATGCCCGCGTGATCGGCCTGTCGACCGGCGTCGCGGCCGATAATCCGCGCGCCTATTGGGGCGCCTACGGGGCATCCAAGGCCGCGCTGGACGTGCTGATCGCCGCTTATGGCAAGGAAGTGCGCAACGTGTCGGCTGTGCGCACGCACATCGTCGACCCCGGCGCTACCCGCACCACCATGCGCGCACGCGCCTATCCGGGCGAGGACCCGGCGACGCTCAAGACGCCCGATGTGGTCGGGCGTGCCATCGCCAATCTGGTAGCGAGCGACACTGCCGACGGCGCGCGGATCGTGCTGCCGAAATAAGTCTCGTCCCTCCGCTGCGGGGGGACAGTTCCAAAAACTACCGCATCCATAGTGGGCTATGCCCTTCCGACAGGAGCCGGTCTGGACGCAGGCCGGCGTCCTGTCTGGAAGCGCAACCGGCCGCCGGAAGTCTCGCGGTGGCGTTGGACAAGCCCTTGAGCCGGGAAAAAGCGGCAAGCGAAGTCTGGCCCAGAACGGCCCTGATCGTGAAAGCAAGAGCACCCGGCGCGCCGGGCCTCCCGCAAGGGAGGGTGCGATCTCACCTCATTCGGTAAGATCGCTCCACATTCCCTTGAGTTTCCCAAAGAAACCGCTGGAGGCCGGGCATTCCTCACCCGTCTCCGTCGCGCGGAATTCCTCCAGCAGTTCCTTCTGTCGTGCGGTGAGCTTGGTCGGAGTCTCGACCTCGATCTGGGTAACCAGATCGCCCCGCCCGCGCGCGTTCAGCACCGGCATACCCGCGCCGCGCTGGCGCAGTTGCTTGCCCGACTGGATGCCCGCCGGGATCTTGATCCGGTGCTCGTCGCCGTCGAGGCCCGGCACGGTGATCTCGCCGCCGAGTGCGGCCAGCGTGAAGCTGATCGGCACGCGGCAAAACAGGTTCGTGCCCTCGCGCTCGAAGATC
>JAFKLU010000420.1 GCA_017304105.1 Sphingomonadales bacterium | reverse complement strand
GTGGTGGCGTGGGCTTCCCGCCCGGCGTTGAGTGGCGTACTGTTGGCGCCGCCAAGGCCGATCATAAATATATCGTCTGCAATGCCGACGAGGGCGACAGCGCGACCTTCGCCGACCGCATGCTCATGGAAGGCGATCCCTATTGCCTCATCGAGGGCATGGCGATTGCCGGCTTCGCGGTAGGCGCGACCAAGGGCTATATCTACTGCCGCTCGGAATATCCCGACGCGATCGCGAAGCTGGAGGCGGCCATCCGCCTCAGCCGCCACATAGTGGCGCCGTTCGAGCTGGAAGTGCGAACGGGCGCCGGCGCCTATGTCTGCGGCGAGGAAACCTCGCTGCTAAACAGCCTGGAAGGCAAGCGCGGCGAAGTCCGCGCCAAGCCGCCGATCCCGGCACTGGTCGGGCTGTTCGGCCGCCCGACGATCGTCAACAATGTGCTCAGCCTCGCCGCCGTGCCCTACATCCTCGCCGAGGGAGCCAAGGCTTATGCGGATTATGGCATGGGTCGCTCGCGCGGCACGCTGCCGATCCAGCTCGCCGGCAACATCAAGCATGGCGGCCTTTATGAGACCGCATTCGGCATCACCCTCGGCGAACTCGTCAACGAGATCGGCGGCGGGACGCAGAGCGGCCGTCCGGTCAAGGGCGTGCAGGTCGGCGGTCCGCTGGGCGCCTATCTCCACCCGGATCAGTTCGACATCCCGTTCGACTATGAAGCCTATGCGGCGGTCGACGCGCTGATCGGCCATGGCGGCATCACCGTCTATGACGACACGATCGACATGGCGGACATGGCGCGTTTCGCTATGGAATTCTGCGCTGCCGAGAGCTGCGGCAAGTGCACGCCCTGCCGCATCGGCTCGACGCGCGGCGTGGAGCTGATCGACCGCATCCTCGCCCGCACGCCACGCCAGCGCGACGTTGTCGAGGGCCTGCCGCAGATGCACAATGCAGTTCGCACGCCGCGCACGCTGGACGAGGAGATCGTCCTGCTCGAAGATCTGTGCGAGACGATGAAGTTCGGTTCGCTTTGCGCCCTCGGCGGCTTCACGCCCTATCCGGTGCTGAGCGCGCTCAAGCACTGGCCGGAGGATTTCGGCGTCGCCGCCAGGCTCCCGGAAGCTGCCGAATGAGCTGCTGCTTCGGCCTGCTCGGCATCGATCGGTCCGCCGTTCTCGGCGCGATCATCGCTGGCGGCAAGTCGACACGCTTCGGCAGCGACAAGGCGCGCGCCTCTCTGCATGGCCGCATGCTCATCGAGCATGTCACGGATACGCTGGCGGACATGGCCGCCGAGATGGTGGTGGTCGGCCGGCAACATGATGGGCTGCGCAGCATCCTTGATCAGCCCCGGCAGGATATGGGGCCATTGGGCGGCGTAGCGGCCGCGCTCGTCGAGGCGCAGGCTCGCGGCTACTCCGCCGTGCTCACCGCACCGTGCGATGCCGTCGATCTGCCTCCCGATCTCTTGACGCGGCTCTTTCCGTACCCAGCTTATGTGGAGAGCATGCCGGTCATCGGCCTGTGGCCGGCTTATGCCGCCGCAGACGCGCTGGCCATTCTCGATAGCGACGAGCGCCATTCGATGAAGGCTTTCGCAACGCGAATTTCCGCACGGGCAGTGAAACTGCCCCGCGAACCTGTTAATATCAATACTGCTGCTGACCTGGAGCGAGTTGAACGCCATGGGATATGAACCGCAAGCCGATTTCGGCACCCCCGCTTCCAACTCGGAGAAGCTGGTCACGCTGACCATCGACGGTCGCACCGTCACCGTGCCCGAAGGCACCAGCCTCATGCGCGCGGCCGCCGAATGCGGCGGCAACATCCCCAAGCTGTGCGCGACGGACAGCGTGAAGAGCTTCGGCTCCTGCCGCCTGTGCCTCGTCGAGGTGGATGGCATGCGCGGCACGCCCGCATCCTGCACCACGCCGGCCGCGGAAGGCATGAAGGTTCACACCCAGACGCCGCGGCTCGAAAAGCTGCGCAAGGGCGTCATGGAGCTCTACATCTCCGATCACCCGCTCGATTGCCTGACCTGCTCGGACAACAATGATTGCGAGCTGCAGGACAATGCGGCCGCCGTCGGCCTGCGCGAGGTGCGCTACGGCTATAATGGCGACAATCATCTAGGCCTCGCCACCGACTTCTCGAACCCCTATTTCGACTTCGATCCGAGCAAGTGCATCGTTTGCTCGCGCTGCGTGCGCGCCTGCGACGAGGTGCAGGGCACGCTGGCGCTGACGATCGACGGCCGCGGCTTCGGCTCGAAGGTTTCGGCGGGCCTGGCCAGCGACGATTTCCTCTCCTCCGAGTGCGTCTCGTGCGGCGCCTGCGTGCAGGCCTGCCCCACGGCGACGCTCCAGGAAAAGCCGATGAAGGAAATCGGCAAGCCGGAACGCGCCGTCGTCACCACCTGCGCCTATTGCGGCGTGGGCTGCACCTTCCGCGCGGAGATGCGCGGCGAGCAGCTCGTGCGCATGGTGCCCTGGAAGGACGGCAAGGCCAATCGCGGGCATAGCTGCGTCAAGGGCCGCTTCGCCTGGGGTTATGCGAACCATAAGGATCGCATCACCAAGCCGATGATCCGCAAGTCGATCGACGATCCCTGGCAGGAAGTGAGCTGGGAAGAAGTCATCGCCTACACGGCCTCCGAGCTCAAGCGCATCAAGGCCAGCCACGGCGCCCGCGCGCTCGGCGGCATCACCTCGTCGCGCTGCACCAATGAGGAAGCCTTCCTCGTGCAGAAGCTCGTCCGTGCCGGCTTCGGCTCGAACAATACGGACACCTGCGCCCGCGTCTGCCACTCGCCGACCGGCTTCGGCCTCTCGACCGCGTTCGGCACCTCCGCCGGTACGCAGGACTTCGACAGCGTGATGGACAGCGATGTCATCCTGATCATCGGCGCCAATCCCACGGACGGCCACCCGGTGTTCGCAAGCCGCATGAAGCGTCGCCTGCGTCAGGGCGCCAAGCTGATCGTGATCGATCCGCGCCGGATCGACATGGTGCGCTCGCCGCACATCAACGCGGACTTCCACCTGCCGCTCCAGCCCGGCACCAACGTCGCCGTGCTGACCGCGCTGGCCCATGTCATCGTGACCGAGGGCCTCGCCGCCGAAGCGTTCATCAAGGAGCGCTGCGACTGGGACGAGTATCAGGAATGGGCCGAGTTCGTCTCGCAGGAGAAGAATTCGCCCGAATTCCTGGAGCCCGTCACCCGTGTTAAGGCCGAGGATATTCGCGGCGCTGCCCGCCTGTTCGCCACCGGCGGCAATGGCGCCATCTATTACGGCCTCGGCGTCACCGAGCACAGCCAGGGTTCGTCTACCGTGCTCGCCATCGCCAACCTCGCCATGGTGACCGGCAATATCGGTCGTCGCGGCGTCGGCGTGAACCCGCTGCGCGGCCAGAACAACGTGCAGGGCAGCTGCGACATGGGCAGCTTCCCGCACGAGCTTTCCGGCTATCGTCACATCAGCGATGCGAACGTGCGCAAGCAGTTCGAGGATGACTGGGGCGTCACGCTCGATCCCGAGCCCGGCCTGCGCATCCCCAACATGCTGGATGCGGCTGTCGATGGCACCTTCCGCGCCATCTATATTCAGGGCGAGGACATTCTTCAGTCCGACCCCAACACCCATCATGTCGCCGCCGGCCTCAAGGCCATGGAATGCGTCATCGTCCACGACCTGTTCCTGAACGAGACCGCGAACTACGCACACATCTTCCTGCCGGGCTCGACCTTCCTCGAGAAGGACGGCACCTTCACCAATGCCGAACGGCGTATCCAGCCCGTCCGCAAGGTGATGGAGCCCGCAAACGGCTATGCCGACTGGGAAATCACCCAGCTGGTCGCGCAGGCCATCGGCCTCGATTGGAATTACACGCATCCGAGCGAGATCCTTGACGAAATCGCACGCCTGACACCGACTTTCGCCGGTGTCTCGTGGGAGCGCCTGGAGCGCGACGGTTCCCTGCAATGGCCGGTCAACGAGAAGTTCCCGGACGGCGCCCCGATCATGCATGTCGACGGCTTCGTGCGCGGCAAGGGCCGCTTCGTCGTCACCGACTATGTGCCGACCGACGAGAAGACCGGCCCGCGCTTCCCGCTGCTGCTCACCACCGGCCGCATCCTCAGCCAGTATAATGTCGGCGCGCAGACTCGCCGCACCGGCAATGTCGCCTGGCATCCCGAGGATCTTCTGGAGATGCATCCGGTCGATGCCGAGGATCGCGGCCTCAAGGATGGCGACTGGGCGCGCCTCGCCAGCCGTGCCGGCGAGACCACTCTGCGCGTGCAGGTGACCGACCGCGTGGCGCCGGGCGTGGTCTACACGACCTTCCACCACCCCGCGACGCAGGCCAATGTCATCACCACCGAATTTTCGGACTGGGCCACCAATTGCCCCGAGTACAAGGTGACGGCGGTGCAGATCACCCCGTCCAACGGACCGACCGACTGGCAGGAGGAGTATGAAGAACTCAGCCGCCGCTCGCGCCGGATCGCGCATGAGATTCAGGCGGCGGAGTAAGGCATGGAAATCGATCGCCTCACCTATATGGCCAACCAGATCGCCCGCGCCTTCGAGCCGCAGGGCTATGAAAAGGCCGTGCAGGAAGCCGCGACCCACATCATCAAGTTCTGGGACCCGCGGATGAAGAAGAGCATGCTGGAGGGCGACCGCTCCGGCCTTACCCCCCTCGCCGCCGAGGCGATGGGGAAGGTCGAGGCCTATGTGGCGGAGCACGCCGCTTCGGCCTGGTGACGACCGGCCCTGATGGCCACGACTGCTTTACCCGACGCCCCGCTCATCGCGTTGCGACCGGACGGCACCAGCCGCCCGGTCGAGCGTCCTTTCGCGCCGGAAATCCCGGTTGCGCTTGAATATAACGGCCTTTCTTATGCCGTGATGATGGCGAGCCCCTCGGACCTTGAGGATTTCATCACCGGCTTTGCACTAACGGAGGGCCTCGCCCCGCGCGTGGAGGACGTGACGGGCATCGACATCGCCGAGACCGAACTGGGGTGGATCGCCCGTGCCACCATCACTTCGCTCGCGCTGGAGAAGCTGGAGGAGCGCGTGCGCACCCGTGTCGCCGAATCCTCCTGTGGCCTGTGCGGCATCGATAATCTGGAAGCGGTCGCGCGCCCCCTCCCCGCGGTCGCTGCGCATGCGCCCATCGATCCCGCCGCCATCTTCCGCGCGCTCGATGCCCTGCGCGCGCATCAACCCGGCAATCGCGCCACCGGAGGCATGCATGCCGCCGCATGGGTCGCGCCGGACGGCGAAATCGTCGCCGCACGCGAGGATGTCGGTCGGCACAATGCGCTGGACAAGCTGGTCGGCGCCATGGCCCGCGCCGGTCGCTCCATGGCGGGCGGTTTCATCCTCTCCACTGCGCGCTGCAGCTACGAGATCGTGGAGAAGGCGGTCCGCGCCGGCGCGACGACCCCCGTCACCATCTCCGTCCCCACCAGCATGGCCGCCGCGCGGGCGCGTACGGCCGGGCTCAGCCTTTTCGCCCTCGCCCGGCCCGACGAAGTTTTGCGCGTCGCAGACTGAGCCGGGCCTCACGCGGGCCCAGCCAACGCACCTCAATTCTGCAGATAAACCATCTGCGTCTGCATGAACTCCATCAGCCCATGCTTCCCATCCGCGCCGCCGATCCCGGATTTGCGCATGCCCGCATGAAAGCCCTGGATCGCCTCGAAATTCTCGCGGTTCACATAGGTCTCGCCGAAGTTGAGATCGCTCGATGCCTTGAGAGCCGACGAGAGGCTGCGAGTGTAAACCGATGACGTCAGACCATAATCGGAGTCGTTCGATTTCGCGATCGCCTCGTCCAGTTCATCGACCACGTGGATCGGGATCACCGGCCCGAAAATCTCCTTCTGCATGATCTCGGAGGCCTGCGCGGCGCCCGCCAGCACCGTCGGCTCAAAATAATGCCCGCCGCCGACCTCGCGATGCGCGCCGCCCGTGAGCAAGGTCGCCCCCTCGCTCACCGCGCGCTCGACCATGCCCGCAACGCGCGCCGCAGAGCGCTCATAGATCAGCGGCCCCATGTCCACCGCCTCGTTGCCGAGCGGATCGCCGAAGCTCGTCGCCGCCATCGCCTTCACGAACTTGTCGGTGAATTCGTCCGCAATGCCGCGCTGGACATAGATACGCTCGGCGCAATTGCAGACCTGCCCGTTGTTCAGCACGCGCGAGATGTGGATGGCGGGGATCGCGATATCGAGATCGGCATCGTCGAGCACGATCGCCGGCGCCTTGCCGCCCAGCTCCAGATTGACCTTGGTCACGTTCGCCGCCGCCTGGCGCATGATCTCGATGCCGGTCGGCACGCTTCCGGTGAAGCTCACCATGTCGATTCCCGCATGGCTGGAGATCGCCTCGCCCACCGTCTTGCCGGTGCCGTGGACGAGATTGAACACCCCCGGCGGCAGGTCGCATTCGTCGAGCAGCCGCGCGAAGAAGTCCGCATTGCCCGGTGTCTCCTCGCTCGGCTTGATGACGATCGTATTGCCGGTGAGCAGCGCCGGACCGGTCTTGCGCGCGATCAGGAAGAAGGGGAAGTTCCAGGGCAGGATGCCGCCGATCACCCCCATGGGCTTGCGCAGCATCATGATCGTCTCGCCGCGCCGGTCGCTGGGGATGATCTCTCCCTCGATGCGCCGCGCCCACTCGGCCATATAGTCGAAATAGTCGGCCGTCCCCGCGATCTCGCCCCGCGCCAGATCGAGCAGCTTGCCATTCTCCTCGGTGAGGAGCCGGGCCAGCGCCTCATGGTGGTCACGGATCTTCGACGCGATCTGCCGCAAATGCCCCGCCCGCTCGCTGTTGGTCAACGCCGCCCAGCCCGGCTGCGCCAGCCGCGCCGCCGCCACCGCCTCATCGACCGCCGAGCGGGGTGAGTCCGGTATCTGCGCGATCACAGTCCCGCGCGCGGGATTTAGCACCGGGATCGGGCTCGCCCCGGCGGCTTCCACAAAACGCCCGTCAATATAATTGGCCAGCATCGGCAGCACCCTTTCCTTAACATGTTATGGAATCAGTTATAGCGCGAGCCGGCGATAAGTCACGTGTTGGCCGAATAGGGCGCGCGAAGCCAGGATCCGGCCTTTGCCGATGTGGCGAGCCGGTCGCGGCCGGGTGAGCCGAAGTTTCGGGGTGTTGGCGGCCAATTTCTTCGCGCGGCAGGACTGATCGATTCCATCACGCGGCAGGCCGGAAGCCCCAACGAAGATGAATGCGACCCAGCGCCGCCCAGGCGCCGTCTCAAAAAAAAACGCGCCCCCGCGAAGCCGCAGGAGCGCGAAATTCTATTTGGGCGGGGCGACCTCTACCCCGCAGCCGCCCAAGGCGTCAGGCCTTCGCCGCCTCGTCCGCATCGCGCATGGGCAGCATCAGCAGCAGCACCATCGCCACAATGGAGCCGAGCGCCATGATCGTCGAGACGAGGAACAGCTTGTCATTGCCCAGCCAGCCGAACAGCAGGCCGGCGAGGATCGGCGAACCAGCCGCGCCGAGGCGGCCGACGCCAAGCACGAAGCCGGTGCCCGTCGCGCGAGCATAGGCAGGGAAGCCGAGCGCGAAGGCCGAATAGAAGCCGACGATCGCCGCATTGGTGAAGAAGCCGGTGAGGAAGGTCGACATCTGCCAGCCCCACAGCGTCTCCTTGGCGATGCCGAAGGCGCAGACCGCGACGGAGGCGAGGATCAGCATGACGACCGTCGGCGCCTTGATGTCCCACTTCTTCATGAGGAAGCCGAACAGGGCGCCGCCCACCGCGCCGCCGACATTTGCCCAGGTCAGCACGCTCGCCGCCTGCGGCTGCGAATAGCCGACGTCCGCGACGATCTGCACCGCCCACTTCAGAATGTAGTAGAAGGTGATCGTGTGGAACAGATAGCCGAAGGCGAGCAGCAGCGTGACCGTGCGCAGCTCCGGCTTGGCGAGAATATCGGAAATCTTGGGCTTGTCCGCGGCTGCGAC
>JAFKLU010000419.1 GCA_017304105.1 Sphingomonadales bacterium | reverse complement strand
GCATGAGCGATGTCTATACCGATCCGGCGAACCGGTCGTTCAATCACCTCGATGGCCGGACCGTCGTGAACGCAAACATCACCTTCGAAACCGGGGCGAAGGATTGGTCGCTGGTCACCGGCGTCACCAATCTGACGGACCGTCATTATTATACGAACGCCTTTGAGACGGCGATCGTCAGCGGCACGGTTCAGAATATCGTGGCGCGGCCCCGAGAATGGTACGTGACGCTGCGCCGTAACTTCTAAGGCCGCACGCGACCGGCATGTCGTGTGGGACGCATGCCGGTCGCGATCAACCGCGTATCGCCGTACAGCCCAAAAATTGGTATACAATCTTCGTATACTATCCTATGGCCGACTCATCACAACAAGAGGTTCAGATGGTAGCGAACGGCAGCGGCGAGCGGCTCATCCCTCTTGTGCGGATTCTGCTTGGCCTTGTCTATCTGATCAACGGGACCAACTGGTTCTTCAAGATCATCACGCCCTATCCCAGCATCAGCGACTTCATCCATTTCATGCCGCCGCCCGACATCGTCGGCGCGATGATCGAGCATGGCATTCTCTTCCATCTCGCCAAGGGCATGGAAGTGGTCGGCGGCCTGATGCTGCTCACCAACCGTTTCGTCCCGCTAGCGCTCGTTCTGTCCGGTGTTCATCGTTGACGTGTTCAAGCCGGAGTTTCGGCTACGCGCCTTCCTCATGGGCAGTGGCTCGATGGTCATGAACACGACCCTGCTGCTCGCTTATTATCACCATTATCGCCCGATGCTGGCGTGGCGCGCGCAAGCGCAGGCCGATCCTTCCGTGGCGCATCCGACCGAAGGCGGCGCGGTCGCGGATGGGGTCGGCGCTCTCGCCCGGGTCGTCCAGCCCATGCTGCTCGGCCTCTCGGTCCTGCTCGGCACGGTGATGCTCGCATGGCTGCTGGTAATGATCGGCCAATATGCGGCTGATCCCAAGGCCATCAGCGACGTCAAGACATTGGTGCCGCGCAAATGATCGTCAGAACCTCTGCGCGCCAAAGGAGCGTGACATGACTTATCTCCGCAATTGCTGGTATGCGGCCGCCTATTGCACCGATGTCGGCACCAAGCCCTTCGCCCGGCAGATCCTGGGCGAGCATATCGCCTTCTTCCGGACCTCCGACGGCGTAGTGCATGGCCTAGAAGATCGCTGCCCGCATCGCTTCGCGCCGCTCTCCCTGGGCGCTGTCGTCGAGGATCAGATCCAGTGCCCCTATCACGGCCTGCGCTTCGGCCCGGATGGCGCGTGCACTTTCAATCCGCACTATTCGGCCATTCCCGCCGCTGCGAAAGTGAAGAGCTATGCGCTGATCGAGCGTTATGGCCTCATCTGGATCTGGATGGGGGATCAGCCGGCGGAGGAGACCAGACTGCCGGCCGATTTCGCCTTCATGGCAGATGCGAAGTTCAGGGCCGTGTCCGGCTATCTGCGCGTCGAGGGCAATTATCAGCTCATCGTCGACAATCTGCTCGATCTCACCCATGCGCCTTATCTGCACCCCGCATTCGCCATTCCCGGCATCTCGGCCGAAGAGCGCCTGAAGCGCACCACCACCGAACTGGTGCGCGAGCCCGAGCGGGTCATCGCCAAGCGCTGGCGCCTCGCCTGCCCCCCCAATGGCCCGACGCGCAACCTCTTCGGCTTTACCGACGAGCTCATGGACTCGCGCGCGCACATGCATTGGCTGCCGCCCTCCCTCATCTTCTTCGACGCTGGCGCCTCGCGGCTGAACGAAGCCGAAGAGCTGGGCCTTTGCCTGCCCGCCATGCATGCGATCACGCCCGAGACGGACCGGGCCAGCCATTACTTCTTCGCCCAGGGCCGCAACATGCTCCTCGACGATCCGCACGCGGACGAGGAACTGCTCGGCATCCTCGAAAACGCCTTCCACAATGAGGACGAACCGATGATCGCGGCGCAGCAGGCGCGCATGGGCCGTGAAACCGACGTGATGGCGCTCGATCCGGTGCTGCTCAAATCCGACAGCGCGCCAGTCACCGCCCGCCGTATCCTGGCCGGGATGATCGCGGCCGAGCAGCAGCGCTGATCCACTCGTGAGCAGCAATTCCCGTGACGCGGTGACGACTGGCGCCATGTCCTTCTCCGCCTCGCGCGCAATCCCGCTGACCGTCGGCGCCTGCTTCTTCATGGAGGGGCTGGACAGCACGATCATCGCGACCTCGCTGCCGCAGATCGCCACCGCCCTGCATGTCAGCGCCGCGGAAATCGGCGTCTCGCTCACCGCCTATCTGATCAGCGTCTCGATGTGGATGGCAGCCAGCGGCTGGCTCGCGGACCGGTTCGAGGCGCGCCGCGTGTTCGTCTCGGCCATAATCGTGTTCATCGCTGGCTCGATGCTTTGCGGGCTCAGCCAGACTCTCGGGCAGCTCATCGCCGGGCGTTTCCTGCAGGGCATGGGCGGCGCGCTGATGACGCCGGTCGGGCGACTCATCCTGGCTCGCAGCTTCCCGCGCGACGAGCTGGTCCGCGCCATGAGCTACATGATCATCCCCGGATTGCTGGGCCCGACCTTCGGACCGCTCATCGGCGGCTGGATCACGACCTATGTCGACTGGCGATGGATTTTCTTCATCAACCTGCCGCTCGGCATTCTCGGTATCCTTCTCGCCATGCGGCATCTCGAGCCGCACCCGGTCGAAAGCACCGCCCGCTTCGACTGGACGGGCTTCCTCCTTGTCGGATTTACGCTCGTCGCGCTGCAGACGGGACTGGAGATCATGGCAAGCAAGGGCGCCTTCACGGGCGGCGCGATGATCGGCCTAGCGCTAGGTCTCGCCGGTGTGGCGCTCTATGCCCGGCACGCGCGGCGAGCCGATGCGATCCTCGACCTCCGCCTGTTCAAATACCGGACTTTTGCCGTCGCGGTGCTGGGCGGCTCATTCTCGCGGCTGGTGCTCGGCGCCACCATGTTCCTCTTCCCGCTCTACTTCCACTTCGCGCTCGGCGCGTCCGTGATCGAGGCCGGCTATTTCATGGCCGTGCTCGCCTTCGGGCAGATCGCGCTGCGGCTCGGCCTCGATCCGCTGCTGAAGCGCCTTGGCATCAAGAAGCTGCTGCTCGTCAACAGCCTCGTCATGGGCGCGCTGCTGATCGGCCTGCTGGCGTTCCGACCGGGCATCTCCTTCTGGCTGGTAGGGGCGTTCATCTTCCTGTTCGGCCTCATCCACTCGATCCAGCTCTCGACGCTGGCGGGCCTCAACTTCTCGGGCATACCCAATGAGATATTGGGCAAGGCGACATCGCTCGGCGCGGTGGTCCAGCGGCTCTCGGCCGCGTTCGGCATCAGCATGACCGCCATCATTCTCGGCTTCGAGACCGGTGGCGCTACGCCGCATTTCGCGGATTTCATTGCCCCGACGCTGGCGCTTGCCGCCATGATGCTGCTGTCGGCGCTCAGCTTCATCGCCCTGCGACAGGGCGATGGAGACGATCTGATGAAGAAGCGACCTTAGCGGAAATCGATGCGCTATTTGCCGGTTCCATCCTGCGCGACACGGAACCCCAGGCTGGTCGACCGGAAACTGTCCCCCGCCGCCACGCGGGCTGTCGGACGCTGGCCGCGCCGGGAGCTGCTATAATCGCCACCGCGCGCAATATGCCTGTCGCAATCCGGTCGGGTTCGCGGCCGCCCGTCAGCCGGCGCGCCGACATAGTCGGGGTAGAGGCAGTCCGCCGTCATCTCCCAGACATTGCCGGCCATGTCGTAGAGTCCCCAGGGATTGGCAGGAAAGCTCCTGACCGGCGACGAGAATTCCCAGCGATCCGCCCCTTTGACGCCGCGCGTATTGGCATAATGCGGATCGGGCTCATCGCCCCAGTAGAAAGCCGTCTTCGTGCCCGCCCGCGCGGCATATTCCCATTCCGCCTCGCTCACCAGACGGAAGCCACCCTGCCCGCTCTCACGGTTGAGCCAGGCGATATAGGCCAGCGCATCGGCACGATCGATGTTCACCACCGGCATATCGCCGCGCCCGAAGCCATCATCTTGCGGCAAGGCCCGACCGGTCGCCTTTGCGAACCGGTCATATTGCGCGAAAGTCACCAGCGTCTTCGCCAGCCGAAAGGCAGCGATGCGTACCTCATGCTGCGGCTTGCCCTGTTGCGAGTCAGCGTCTGCCGGCGCGCCCATGATGAAGGTGCCGGCCGGAATCTCTGCCAATTCGGGCACCGGCGCGGTTAGCTGCTTCGTGCAGTTCGCCGTGCCAAGCAGCAGGAGCGAGAGTCCGATGGCCCGCTTCATTTGTTCCGCTCCAGCCATTCATGCCGGGAATAATAGTCGGCAAGTGCCGCGTCCTCCTGCGCGGGAAGATCCTTGACCACGCTGCGCATGATCGGGCTGGTACGCGCCCCGTCGCGATAGGCGCTCAATGCATGGGCGATATAGGTTGGATCCTGCCCGGTCAGCACCGGCATGCCCTCGAACTCGCCGATGCCGGTCTCGCCATGGCACCAGGCGCATTCGCGCGCGATGCGGCGGTAGATCGGCAGTTCGCTATGCGCCTTGGGCGGCACGTCGAGCAATTCCCCGGAGAGATAGACGGCGAGATCGCGCATATCCTGGTCACTCAGCTCCTGCGCGAAGGGCTGCATGATGTCGCTCTTGCGCTCGCCGCTCCGATATTCCTGCAGCGCCTTGAAGATGTAGCTCGTGCGCTGCCGGCGCAGCTTGGGCGCGGGAGGATCGCTCGGCGCGCCATTGACGCCATGGCAGGTGAGGCAGACCTGCGCGCGTCCGGCGCCACGGGCAACGTCTCCTTTCGGCACGCGCCAGGACGGCACCGTCGGCTCTGCATCCTTCTGGGCGGTCGCCACGACCGCGAAGGCGAGCAGACCAGCAGCGCTCGCGAGGGCGAGACTGGGGAGAAACGACCTCATGACACGGCGCTTCCCGCTTGCACGCGCGCCATGGCAATCGAGAGGCCGTAGAGAAACAGCGCGCCCAACCCCATGGCGGCCGGCGCAGCAAGCAGCGAATAGCGGATCGCCGCGCTGCCAAGGCCGATCAATGGCCCATCATTGAGCGCTCCCACGATCACCGGCCCCACGCTCTGACCGATCAGATTGAAGATCAGCAGATAAAGCGCTGTTCCGGTTGCACGAATGCGCGGCTCAAGCAAAGTGATGAGCAGCGCGAACAGGCAGGGCGTCACGATGCTCATCAGGATCGTGTCGAGCGCCAGCCCCAGATGCCAGGCGAGCGGGGTCGCGGCGAGCAGCAGCATGAACTGCGCCGGCACCATCCCGAGCACGCAGATGAGCGGCGCCCAGGCGAGCCAGCGCGCATCGAAGCGCATCAGCCAGGTGACGAGCAGGCCGCCACCGATGGTCGCGGCGACCCCGAGCAGGCCCTTGTACATGCCGAGCATCGCGCCGACCTGCTGCGCGTCGAGCCCATGCACGCGCTCCATGAAGGTAGGGAACCAGGCGAGCAGCGCGGAATAGTTGATACTGACCGCCACACCGCCCGCACATAAAAGCAGAAAGCGACCGGATCTAAGCACGGAGGACGCCGCTGCCCGGAAAGTCAGCGTATCGTCGCCGCCGGACGCATCCGCCGCGGCAACCCGATCGCGCCCCGGCTCGCGCACGAAGGCCATTGTAAGGACGGCCACGAGCAGGCCGATCGTGCCCATCAGCGGATAGGCATAGCGCCAGCCATGGTTCTGCGCGATCCAGCCGATCGTCGGATAGAAGATCATGATCGCGACCGGCCCGCCGGCCGCGAACACCGCCATTGCCATGACGCGGTAGCGCTGCGGGAAGAGGTCACCGATCAGCGCCGAGCTCGGCGCCATGTTGCTTGCCTCGCCAATGCCGAGCATGATGCGCGCAGCGAAAAGATGCGCCATGGTCGAGGCCAATCCGGTCATCGCCGTCACCGCGCTCCACAGCGCGAGACCTGCGGCGATGATGGACTTGCGGCCTGCCTTGTCGGCCAGCCAGGCGATGGGTACGCCGGCAATCGAGTAGACAATGACGAAGGCCGGCCCCATCAGGAAACCCAGCCCCGTGTCGGAAATGGCAATGTCCTTCTGGATCATCGGCAACAACAGGCCGAACATGTTGCGATCCACGGTATTGAGGCCCACCGTGCCGGACAGGATGCCAAGCGCAACGAAGGCGCCGACTCCCGGTTTCGCGCTTTGCCCGCTCTGATCCGGCTGCATGAAGTCTCTCCCTCTACGGGATATTGTGGTAGCAAATTGTGTTAGTCAATCCTGTGCGAAATTTGTTACAGCGAGCAACGTCGTCGAGAGGCCGAATCAAGGTCTCCGCTTTGGGAAGGATCGAGAGTGAGCTTGTTTCTGAAGAATTGCTGGTATGCAGCCGCCTTCTCGGATGAAGTATCGCGCAAGCCGTTGACACGCACGCTGCTGGACACGCCAGTCGTGCTCTATCGCAAGGAAGACGGCACGCCCGTCGCCTTGCTCGACCGCTGCCCGCATCGCTTCGCGCCGCTCTCGACCGGCACGCTTGTCGGCGATCAGATCCAGTGCGGTTATCATGGCCTGCGGTTCGACACCGCCGGACGCTGCGTCTTCAATCCGCACAATGACGGCAAGCCGCTGGCTTCAGCCAATATCGAAAGCTTCCATCTCTTCGAGCGTTATGGCCTGGTCTGGCTCTGGCCGGGCGATCCTGCCCTCGCCGACCCCGCACTGCTCCCGGACTTCTTCTTCCTGGAGGACGAGGAGAATTTCCGTGTCCAGACCGGCAGTCTGCACGTAAAGGGCAATTATCAGCTCGTCACCGACAATCTGCTCGACCTGACCCATGCGCCCTATCTCCATCCCGGCTTCGCCATGCCTGGCGTCACCGTCGCGCAGCAGCTCGCGGCGACCACCACCAAGGTCGAGCGGATCGGCCAGACCGTCCACTATCACCGCCTGCGCAATGGCCTGCCGCCCAATCAGGCGACGATCGACCTGTTCGACTTCCCGGTCGAGCCCTGCGAGACGCGCACGCACATGCACTGGCACGCGCCCGCGCTGATCAGCTTCGACAATGGGACACGGTTCGAACATCAGAGCAACCTCGAGGGCTTCTGGTTTCCGCAGGCGCACTGCATCACGCCCGAGACCGAGACGAGCTGCCATTATTTCTTCGCAGCGGCGCGCAACCTCAAGAAAGATGACCCTCATATCGACGAGGCGATCATGAATGTGCTCGTCACCGCCTTTCGCGATCAGGACGAGCCGATGATCGAGGCCGTGCAAGCCCGCATGGGTGCGACCGGCGATCTGGACTCCTTGAAGCCCATCCTGCTCAAGACCGATACCGCTCCGGTGATGGCGCGCCGCATCCTCAAGGAGATGATCGCCGCCGAGAATGATGCCACTGCCGATGCGGCAGTGGCCGCCGAATAAGCAGGGTCTTCCAGTGAATCACCGTCTGACGAGGCTCTGCGCGCCGATCGCGCTCGCCCTGCTGCCCGGCGCCTGCACAGGCGGGAACCACCAGGCCGATCAGGCCGCCCTGCTTGGCGCGCCAGCCGCCGGCGAGTGGCCGCGCCCCGGCCGGGACCTCGGCGACAGCTATTATTCGCCGCTCGACGGTGTGAATGAAGGCAATGTCGGAAAGCTGGGCCTCGCCTTCGAGTTCAAGGACTTCCTCATTCGTGGCCGCACCCAATATGGCCTGCAATCAACACCGGTCATGGTCGGGGGCGTGCTCTATTTCTCCGGGCCCTGGGGCGAGGCCTATGCGGTCGATGCGCGCACGGGACGCAAGATCTGGGCCTATGATACCAATGCCGACGGCCAATATGCGCGCAACACCTGCTGCGGCGTGGTCAATCGCGGCGTGGCGGTGGCGGAGGGCAAGGTCTTCGTCGCGGCGCTGGACGGCAAGCTGTTCGCGCTTGACATGAAGACCGGCAATCCGATCTGGCAGGCCGACACATTTGTCGACAAGCACTGGAACTACAGCTCCACCGGCGCACCGCAGATCGCCGGCGATGTCGTGATCATCGGCAATGCCGGCTCCGACATGGGCGCGCGCGGCTACGTCTCGGCCTATGACATCAAGACCGGCAAGCTGGCCTGGCGCTTCTGGTCGGTTCCGGGCGATCCCGCGAAGGGCCCGGATGAGACGCCCGAGGTGACGCTCGCCCGCAAGACATGGGCGGCCGACACGCGCTGGGAGCTGGGCCTCGGCGGCACGGCCTGGAACGGCATCGCTTATGACCCCGAGACCAACACCGCCTTCCTCGGCATCGGCAATGGCGGCCCCCACCCCGCCTGGCTGCGCAGCAAGAGCGGCAAGGTGATGGACAATCTCTTCCTCTCCTCGATCGTCGCCGTGGACGCGGCGACGGGGAAGATGAAATGGTATTATCAGGAGACGCCGGGCGACAGCTGGGACTTCACCGCGACGGCTCCGATGGTGCTCGCCGACCTGACGATCGACGGCAAGCCGCGCAAGGTGCTGATGCAGGCGCCCAAGAACGGCGTCTTCTACGTGCTCGACCGAACCAACGGCCAGTTGCTGCGCGCCGATCCCTACACGCGGGTCAACTGGACCACCGGGATCGACATGAAGACCGGCCGCCCCAGGCTGAATCCCGAGGCGGACTATCGCACCGGCCCCAAGCTCGTCTGGCCGAGCGGCGCGGGCGGCCAT
>JAFKLU010000418.1:8036-12505 GCA_017304105.1 Sphingomonadales bacterium | reverse complement strand
GTTCAAGATCCCGATTCAGGCGGCGATTGGCGGCAAGGTGATCGCGCGCGAGACCATCGCCGCGATGCGCAAGGACGTGACCGCCAAATGCTATGGCGGCGACATCACCCGCAAGAAGAAGCTGCTGGAGAAGCAGAAGGAGGGCAAGAAGCGCATGCGCGAATATGGCAGCGTGCAGATTCCGCAGGAGGCGTTCATCGCGGCGCTGCGCATGGGAGACGAAGCATGAGCGGCACGGGCGACGAGGACTATGTGTTCGACGAGGAGAGCGGCGAATGGATGCCCGCCTCCGAACTGGCAGCCAAGCAGGCGGCGGCGGACACGATCGAGGTGCGCGATGCCGTCGGCAACCTGCTCGCCGACGGCGACCAGGTGACGCTCATCAAGGACCTTGAGGTGAAGGGCGCGGGCCAGACGCTGAAGCGCGGCACGCTCATCAAGTCGATCCGCCTGACCAGCGACCCGCAGGAAATCGATTGCCGCTACGAGGGCATCAAGGGGCTGGTGTTGCGCGCGGAGTTCGTCAAGAAGCGGTGATCGAGCCGCCAGCTGGACGTAACGGAACTTCTCCTGACCTGGCGCATTTGAAAATCATGGTTCCGCTCTGATCTCCCAATCTCGCGAGCCAAAGCACGAGCGAGGGCGAGCCATGGGTTCGCCCTCGCTTATGTTACGGCACTTCATTCCCCTTTAGTTGAGCCAGGCGCCATAGGATGGCAGCGACTCGCTCAACCGGGCCAGTACCGCGGTCTGGTCCTGCGGCGGAAGGAACAGCGGATAAAGGGAGCGTGCGCATGCCTCCCGTCCTGCGAGCCGCGCAATCTGAGCCGCTATGTCGGACACCTTCAGCCACATGAGCTGTGAAGGCGCTTCGACGCTCTCGTTCGTCTTGAGGGCTCCGATCGGCTCGAACCCGAGCATCGCCTGGTAGAACCGACGATGGCGCGGATTGACCTCTATAAAGAGGTCGGTGCAGCGATGCTTCCGCTTTCCATAGAGGAAGACCACATGGAAAAGCGAGGCCAGCAGCTTCCTGGAAGGAATGTCCGCGTCGAATGCGAACTTCGTCAATTCGCACACGCTCGCCCCCGGCATCCGTCGGAATGTATTGATCTCGTCCCTGAAGATGGCGTCGGCAGCAAGACCCTTGCCCGTGTCTACCGCCAAGGTGATCGTCCCGACAGGCATGCCATCAAGTGATGCCAAGAACGTCGAATGCGCATCTGAAACGGGAATTCGATGACTGTCACCATATCCCCGCCAGTCATACATCCGGTTTATCAGGCTGGCAGCAGCCTGCTGATCGTTTGAATTTGTGATGATTTGGACGACCAAATCCTTTTCAATCGCCATCGACTCAGCACAGCCAACCCGTGTTCGATAAATTACGGGAGATATTGGTCTTGCCCGCGAAGACGATTCCGGACCGAAATCGTGTGAAATATTTGCGACCTGCGACATGAAGCAACCTCAACACTCTTTGGAACGAAAGGCACCGCCTCGCGAACGAACGTTCGCAAGTCAGCAACAACGGCTCTGCAAAAAAATGCAGTGTCGTTTCTGGGTTGGACGTGCCCCCGTCCTGTTGCGACTGTAACGGACCTCTACTTTTCTCTGGGCGTAGATGGCCGCCATTTATGACCGCAATTTCAGTCAGGGCCTTGCGCCCCGGACAGCACCCGCGCTCACGCAAACCGTTAAGCCGGTAAGTCGTTAACTTTCTATTTTGAATGATGGGGCCGTCGACCGAACGTGCTAGTAGTGAGGCGAAATACAAAAGACTGAGGAACCGTTTTGTGCACGTGAGATCAGTCGCTCTGTTCCGCCGCCCAGACGATGCTCAGTTAACGCTTTCTCGAATCGCTCCAAAATCTCCCGAAATGACTCTGTGCCCACTAGTGAACGCAAGATCATCGGCATAATAGTTTTGCATCTTTGTGCACACAGCCGGATGAACTGTTCATCTCAACTTCGTTGACCAGCAATAATTTTTCGTTAACCAACACATAATCCGGGATCGCTTCCGCGCTTGGCGCGTAGACGTGACTGGAGGCTATGCTGGTCCGTTGGACCCCGGTTCAGCGGGAAGAGCACTCCGTGGGAAATTGGGAGACAATAAGATGATCAAGTACGCACTGGCGGGCGCGGTTGCCGCCCTCACATTGGCTACGGCGCCTGCGCAGGCCACCACCTACAATATCGGCAGCTCGAACTTCTTCATCACCAATGGTGCCGGTCCGTTCGATCCCCTGATCAAGGCGATCTTCTTCAACTCCTATGATAGCGGCACGTCGTTCGATGACACCTTCACCTTCATCATTCCGCAGAACGGCGTAGGAAGCGGCTCGATTTCCACGAGCTTCTCCAGCGCATTGAACAACATCGTGATCGATCAGCTGATCATCAATGGCGTTTCCTATACCCTTGATTCGGATGCCTCGGGTCAGTCGGCCGTGGTGGGTGGCATCCCGATCGTGAGCGGCATTCAGAACTACATCCGTGTCGTCGGCACCATCAACGGTGCTGGCGGGGACTATGCGGGCACCGCGACATTCAATGCCACCGCCGTGCCGGAACCGGCCAGCTGGGCGCTGCTGATCTCTGGGTTCGCAATCCTCGGCGGCGCGTTGCGTCGGCGTCCGACGCGCGTTTCCTTCGCCTGAGAAAGGCCGCTCGCGCCGGCTCCGCTGCGTTGAGGGCCGCCGAGCAACGATGATGAAGCTCGCCTCCCAAGGAGGCGGGCTTTTTCTTGGCCGTTCAGAGGCGCGCGAGAGCGCCGCTGGGCGAAGCCGGTCGCCTCCTCGACTTGGGGCCCCCATGTGCACAACCGAACACAATCGCGTTGCTGGAACCGCAGTGCCCCTTTTGGGTTTCCTCAGCGTTGATCATGGTAAAATGAGAGGTGCCTGTGACAAAACTTGCCCCCGCAATTGCGGTCCTGGCTGGAGCACTGAGCCTGGGTGGCTGCGCCACCAAGGATTTTGTGAGAGAGCAGGTCGCAACCGTAAGCCAGCGTGTCGACGCGCTCGAAGCGAAGCTCCAGACGACCGACAGCACCGCGCAGTCGGCGATGGCGCAGGCCCAGGCCGCGTCCACGCAGGCCCAGAACAACAGCCAGCGCCTGGACCAGCTCAATGCCCGGGTGGATGGCATCGAGCAGCGCATGGCCGAGCGCAAACGGCCACGCAATTGACGCCCCAGAGCCGGAGCCACTGAACGGACGATGATCGCACGCATGGAACTTCTCATGAGGCGCCAACGGTTTTGCATCGAGCGCCCTTCGCGATGATCATTGTCCTGATGGCGCTTGCCGGGCTTGCGCTCACCGCGCCCGTGCCTGCACCGGCGGAGGCTGGCGCTCGGCCCGCAGAGCATGCCCGGAGCGGGATAACCCCATCGGCGGCCACGCGCCGGGTCGCGGACTGGATCGCCGCGTCCGGAGACAATGCATCCCTGCCTTATGCCATCATCGACAAGAAGGGCGCGTCGCTCTTCCTGTTCGATGCGAAGGGTAAGCCGCTCGGCAAGGTTCCGGTGTTGATCGGCATTGCCGAGGGGGACGATGCCACCCCCGGCATCGGCACGAAGGATCTCGCCGAAATCGGTCCGGCGGAGAAGACGACTCCAGCCGGCCGCTTCCTCGCGCGATATGGTTTGGCCGCCGGCCAGCAGAAGGTGCTCTGGGTCGACTATGCGACGTCCGTGGCCCTGCACCCGATCCCGCCGGGCGCGAGCAAGAAGGAGCGGCGGCGCCAGCGGATGCTCTCGCCCACCCCGGCCGACAACCGCATCACCTTCGGCTGCATCAACGTGCCACAGGTCTTCTACAGCCAGAGCATGCGCCCGCTTTTCCAGAAGAAGGGCGGCTATGTCTATGTGCTGCCCGACACCAAGCCGCTTGAAGCGGTTTTCCCGCGCCTGGTGGTCGATACGGCGGTCAGCGGCGGCGTCTGAAGGCGCGTCCGCCTGAGGGAGGGCCATACATCACCCGCATGGCCGCAGCCTCATTATGCAATGGACAATCCCGCCATCGGGGATCAGTTTTTTCCCGCGATATCAGGCAGGATCGAAGCCGCGCGCGCGATCTTGGCACGACCCTGCCCAATAAGCCGGACGACGACAGACCAGACCGGCAAAGGCCGGCGAAAAGCACCAAGGACGAGGGTAGACAATGGCTCACGCGCTCAATCATCCGCTGATCTCCTGCGACGATCATCTCGATCTCAACATGCTGCCCGCGGATCTCTGGACCAAGGGACTCCCCGAGCATCTGCGCGACCGCGCGCCGCACATCGAGGAGCGCGACGGGCGCGCCATCTGGGTGTGCGAGGGGCAGAGCTGGGGCGGCTGGAACGGGAAGGCAGGGCCGAACAGCGGGCCCAAGGCGATCTTCACCGCCTTCGACCGGGGCGGCATCATGGACGTGAGCGAGCGGCGCCCGGCCGTGCCCGCGCTGCGCCTCGCCGACA
>JAFKLU010000418.1:0-8022 GCA_017304105.1 Sphingomonadales bacterium | reverse complement strand
TGGAGGATACCGAGCTGCGCGACGCCTGCTACCGCACCTACAATGACTGGCTGGCGGACTATTGCGCCTATAATCCCGAGCGGCTGATCGGCGTGCCGATGCTACCGGAATATCCCGAAAGCGCGACGCAGGAGCTGTATCGCCTCGCGAAGAAGGGCGTGTTCAAGCAGGCCAATCTGCAGATCGCGGTGGCGCAGCCGGGCCTGCACGATCCGCGCTGGGAGCCCTTCTGGAATGCACTGGAGGAAACCGGCCTCATCCTCTCCTTCCATGTCGTCGTGTTCACCGCGCCGAGCGGCAAGCCAAATCCGGCCGCCGGCAAGGTGGCGGGGCACATGACCCACGCCAAGTCCTTCGTGTCGCAATTCATCGATCCGTTCGTGGACCTTTTCGCCTGGGCAATCCTGGAGCGGCACCCGAAGATGAAGATCGTCATCGCCGAATCGGGCGTGGGCTGGCTGCCCTGGCTGGTCGAGGAGCTGGATTATCGCCACTGGCGCATCTGGGAAGGCAAGGAGTTCTGGGAGACGCGCGGCGGAATCCCGATGATCACCAAGCCGAGCGAGCTGTTCAAGCGGCAGGTTTATGCGACCTTCCAGGAGAGCCCGACGGCGATGTCGCTGCTCAAATTCTACGGGCCGGACAATCTGCTCTGGGCCTCGGACTATCCGCACCCGGACAGCATCTGGCCCAACAGCCGCGCCACGATCGAACGGCAGATGGTCGACCTGCCGGACGAGACGGTGCGCAAGCTCACCTTCGAGAACGCGGCCAGGCTCTATGGGCTGAACGTCGAGTCGATGATCGAAGGGAATGCGGCGATCGCGGCGGAGTGAGCCCGGGCGAAACAGCCGTGGCGCATGGCGGTGCCAGCGCGTAACATGCGTGCTCTACCTCAGTCTGCCAAGGGAGAGCACGCCATGATCCGGACATTGTTGCGCACCGCCCTCATCGCCTCGACGATCGCCCTCGGCTCCGCGGCGCAGGCGCAATCGGGCAAGACGGACCTCAAGGCCATGCTCGCCGATCCGGCGCGGCCGGAGGCGGACAAGGCGCGCGACGCGGACCGCAAGCCGGCGCAGCTCGTCGCCTTCGCCGGCGTGAAGCCCGGCTCGACCGTCGCCGAGCTGGGGCCGGGCGGCGGCTATTTCACGCGCATCCTGACCGGCGCCGTTGGCGAAAAGGGGCATGTCTATGCGATGGCGGGACGCCCCTCCCCCGCGCTGGAAGAGCTTGCCAAGGCGAAACCGACGCTCAGCGTCGTGACCGTGCAGCCGGGCGAGATCAAGGTGCCGGCGCCAGTGGACGTCGTGTGGACGACGCTCAACTATCATGACTTCAAGAACAACAAGCTGGGCGAGGGCGACGTGGCCGCCGCGATCAACAAGGCGGCGTTCGCGGCCCTGAAGCCGGGCGGCGTCTATCTGGTGGTGGATCATCAGGCGGCGCCCGGCACGGGGGTGGGCGCAACCTCGACACTGCACCGGATCGAGGATGCGGTGGTCAAGCGCGAGGTCGAGGCCGCCGGCTTCAAGCTCGACGCGCAAAGCGACCTGCTGCGCCATGCACAGGACGACCACAGCCTCGCCGTGCGCGAAACCGGTGTGCGCGGAAAGACGGACCAGTTCGTGCTGCGCTTCCGCAAGCCAAAGTGAGCGGCGCGGAGGCGCGCCCTTGCTCCGAAGATGCGGGCCAAGGTCCATCGGCGCCCGGTGTAACATCGGGCGCCCCGGACCGGAGCCGGCCGTCAGATCTCCGGCAGCTGGCCCGTGCGGTTGAGCCGGTCGATCACTTCGTCCATCGGCTCCACCACGGTGACGCTGCGCCCTTCGCCAAAGCGGATTCGCGTGCCCTCCGTCACGCAGGAGATGAAGGAAACCTGCGTCGCGTTGACCGCCACGGGCACCCGGTCGGGACTGGTGAACTTCACGAACATGGGCATCGCTCTCCTGCTTGTTTGAGCAGAGCCTAGCCCTTTTCGCGATTTGCGCCAGCCCCGCGTGGCATTGGCCCCGGGGAATGGTGGCCCCTGCTCCCGCAGCAGCAGAAGCAGGGCCTTGCGCCCCGAGCGCGTCCTAGAACAGCTTGTCGAACGCAGCCTGCAGCCGCGCCAGGCTGCCCGGCACGTCCTTGAGCTTGTCCAGGCCGAAAAGGCCCAGGCGGAAGCTCTTATAGTCCGGCCCCTCATCGACCATCAGCGGCACGCCCGCCGCGATCTGCAGGCCGAGGCCGAGGAACTTCCTGCCGGTCTGGATGTCCGGATCGTCCGTGTAGGAGACCACGACGCCCGGCGCCGCGAAGCCCTCCGCCGCCACCGAGCGGATACCGCGCGCGGCGAGCATGGCGCGCACGCCGTTGCCCTGCTCCCACTGCGCGGCGCGCAACGTCTCGAAGCCGATCTCCCGCGTCTCCAGCATCGCGCCGCGCAGGGTGCGCAGCGAATCGGTCGGCATGGTCGCGTGATAGGCATGGCCGCCGTTCAGATAGGCCTCCATGATCGCGCGCCACTTGCCGAGATCGATCGCGAAGCTGGTGGACTTGGTCGCTTTCAGCCGCTCCAGCGCCACCTCGTTCAGCATGACGAGGCCGTCGGAGGGCGGCGCGGACCAGCCCTTCTGCGGCGCGGAGATGAGCACGTCGACGCCGCTCGCCTTCATGTCGACCCACGCGCAGCCCGAGGCGATGCAATCGAGCACGAACAGCCCGCCCACCTCGTGCATCGCATCGGCGAGCGCGCGCAGATAATCGTCGGGCAGGATCATGCCCGAGGCGGTCTCGACATGGGGAGCGAACAGCACCTCCGGCTTCTCGGCGCGGATGGCGGCGACCACCTCCTCGACAGGCGCGGGCGCGAAGGGCGCGTCGGAAGCGCCGTTGCCGGTGCGCCGCGCCTTCATCACGATCTCCTGCGCGGGAATCGCGCCCATCTCGAAGATCTGCGTCCAGCGATAGGAGAAGAAGCCGTTGCGGATCACCATCACCTTGGCGCCGGTCGCGAACTGGCGCGCGATGGCCTCCATCGCATAGGTGCCGCCGCCTGGCACCACGACCGCCGCGTCCGCATTATAGGCTTCGAGCAAAATGGCGTGAATGTCGCGCATCACGCCCTGGAAGGACTGGCTCATATGGTTGAGCGAGCGATCCGTGAACACGACCGAATATTCGAGCAGGCCGTCCGGATCGATGTCAGTGCGCAAGGCAGGCATGGGCGTCTCCTAAGTTCAGAGGGCCGATTTCACGATATCGGCGGGCAGTCAAATCCTGCGTGGCATCCGGGGCGCATTTTGCCGGTTTGGCCTCATTGGGGAACTCGGCGCTGGCGCGTGCCGGGCCACGCATGCTTCCGGCTTCGCAGGAGCACCGAGTTCATTTCATGCGGACGAGGCCGGAAGCCGGGGACGGCTCAGTCCTCCTTTTTCGGCACGCTCAGGGAGGCGCCGAAATCGAACGGCTTGGCTTCCGGCATCGCGTCGATCATCGCCTTGAAGCGCGCCTCGACCTGCTCCTTCCAGTTGCCGTGGGTGGCGACGTAGAGCTTGTTGTGTCGAATCGCGTCCACGATCATGTCGCCGACCTCGGTGGGCTCCATCCACGTGTCGGAGACGACGCGCTGGGCAAGCTGCTCCTCATTTTCCCTCAGGCCGCTGCCCTGGCGGAAGCGATCGGGCCGGTTCTGGCCGGATTCGTGGATGCGGCTCTTGATGGGGCCGGGCATCAACACCGTGCAGCCGATATTGTCCTTGGCCATGCTGTCCCGCATGCTCTCGGTGAGCGTGATGACGCCCGCCTTGGCCACGGCATAGATCGCCATCTGGCTCGGCATCGGGGTGAGGCCGGCGAGCGAGGCAGTGTTGACGATGTGCCCGCCCTTGCCGCGCCGGCGCATGCCGGGCGCGAACTCCATGATGCCATTGATCGGCCCCATGAGATTGATGGCGAGGCCATAGTCCCAGTCCTGATAAGTGGCCTGCTCGAACGGGCCGGAGGGATCAATGCCGGCATTGTTGACGAGGATCTCCGGCCCGCCCATCACCGCCTCGCATTCCTTCGCCGCCTCGCGCATCTGCTCGCGGTCCGACACGTCGAGGCGGATGGTGTGGACGTTGCGGCCCTGCTGGCGCTCCTCGAAGAACTGCTTGGCCTCATCGAGATGATCCTGGCGGATATCGGCAAGCACGAGCCTGGCGCCATTGGCGAGCAACCGCTGCGCGATACCGAAACCGATGCCGCTCGCGCCGCCGGTAATGAACGCCGTTGTGCCTGCGATTTCCATGCGAATCCTCTCTTTCGTTGACTCAGTCCGAAATCTCTATCGCCCTTGGCGCATCTGTGTCGACCCGCAATGGCAGCGCCCGATTAGTTGACTAGATCAACCTATCCTTCGCACGGATTGGAGATCGGCCGCAAGGAGGGGGTGCCGACACGCGCTTCTGCGCGTTTCGCCAGTCTGGGGTGGCCCCCGGCATGCGCCGGGAAACAGTCATGAGGGCATGAAACCAGCCCGGAAAAGCGATCGCCAAGCCGCTGCGGAACATGGCGCCCACCGGCAGCATCGCACCGGCAAGCCGCCGAAGGTCTCAGCGCTTACTTGCCTTCGAGCTGCTTCACCGCCGCGAGCGTGTTCTTCACATGGTCGCGATAGTCCATCGCGCTGTGCGCATAGACGATGTTGCCGGTCTTGCTGATCACATAGGAAGTGCGGGTGGTCTTGCCGGCGAAGGCGGGATTTTCGGACTTCAGCGCCACGTCATAGCCCGCCACCACGCCCGGCCCGGCCGATGCCACGGCGAACTTGCTGCGGCACGCCTCGGTCGAGAATTGCGCAAGCTTGTCGACCGGGTCGGCAGACATGCCGATCACGGTGGCGCCATGCTTCCTGAACTCGTCGGACATGTCGGCGAATTCCTTCGCCTCCGCCGTGCAGCCGGGCGTGAAGGCGGCCGGGAAGAAATAGAGCACGACCGGGCCCTTCTTGAGCTGCTGCGAGAGCTTCAGCTTGAACACCTTGCCGGCAAGCGCGCCGCGCGTCTCGAAGTCCGGCGCCTTTGCGCCCACGGCCAGCGCGGCATGAGCACCGCCCGCGATCATGAGTCCCGCAAGCGCGCTCGCGGCTACAATCAGGGCCCTCGTCTTCATGCGCTTCTCCTGGTCCGGTTTTTTCAGTCCTGTCCTGAAACCCAAGTCTGCCACAGAAGCCCTTGGCCCGCCAGCCCTCTCCCGCTACGAGGCGCGCATGGCGATCGCCCGCCTTGCCCTCACCAATTTCCGCAATCATGCCGATGCGCTGATCGCGCCGGACGAGCCGATGATCGTGCTCGCCGGGGAGAATGGCGCGGGCAAGACCAATATCCTCGAAGCCATTTCGCTGCTCTCGCCCGGCCGCGGCCTGCGCGGCGCGCCCTTGCGCGAGATGGCGCGGCAGGGCGGGCCGGGCGGCTTCGCCATCGCGGCGCGAATCGGCGACAGGCAGGTCGGCACGGGCACGGAGGCGAGCGCGCCGGACAAGCGGCAGGTACGCATCGACGGCAAGACCGCCTCGGCCAGCTCGCTCTCCGGGCTGCTCGCGATGAGCTGGCTCACCCCGGCCATGGACCGGCTGTTTCTGGAGAGCCCCGGCGGGCGGCGGCGCTTCCTTGACCGGCTGGTGCTGGCGCGGCATCCCGGCCATGCAACCCATAGCGTGCGCTACGAGGCGGCGATGCGCGCCCGCAACGCGCTGCTGGGCGACGATGCGCCGGCCGACCCGGCCTGGCTTGCCGCGCTGGAGGCGCAGATGGCCGAGCATGGCGCGCTGATCGATGCGGCGCGGCGCGAACTGATCGCCGAACTGGAGGCGCAGATCGCCGCGAGCGCGCAGCGCCTGTTTGCGCGCCCGGCGCTGATGCTTTCAGGCTGGCAAGGCGATGAGGCGGAGCTGCGCGCCGCGCTGGGCGCCGGGCGCGCGCGCGACAAGGCGGCGGGCCGCGCCCTCGCCGGGCCACACCGCGCGGACCTGCTGGTGCGCCATGTCGGCAAGGATCAGGAGGCCGCGCTCTGCTCCACGGGCGAGCAGAAGGCGCTGCTGCTCAGCCTCATCCTCGCCCATGCCGAGCTGGTCCGGGCAATGAGCGGGCGGCCGCTCATCATCCTGCTCGACGAGGTGGCGGCGCATCTGGACCCTGTCCGCCGCGCCGCCCTGTTCGAGCGGCTGCGCGCGACGGGCGGGCAGGTGTGGATGACAGGCACGGAAGCAACGCTGTTCGCCGAACTCGGCACCGCCACGCGGCTCACGGTCGCGGAGGGGCGGATCGTCGCCGGCTAGGGCTGCCCGTCAGCTGAACAGCAAAAAGGCGCGGGGAGCGATCAGGCCTCGCTTGCGCTGCCCTCTTCGCCTTCGCCGCTCTTCACATCCTCGAACCAGGCCTCGACCTCGCCGGTCAGCTTGATCGTGAGCGGCTGCCCGTTGCGATCGCGGGTCTTGCCGGCGGCGACGCGGATCCAGCCTTCGGAGATGCTGTATTCCTCAACGTCGTTGCGCACGCGGCCCTTGAAGCGGATGCCGATGCCGCGCTGGAGCGTCTCCATATCGAAATGGGGGCTGCGCGGATTGGTGGAGAGGCGGTCTGGCGGGGTGTCGGACATGGGCGACGCTCTGCCCCACGTCTTCCCGTCCGTCAACGCCTCTCCAGCCTGGGTGCGCGCCTTAGCGACAGATCCGAACGCGCACGCGCTGGTGGCGCCAGCTGTCCCAGCGCGTCTCGGTCCAGCAACGGCGCGCATCGCGATAACGATAGCCGCCATTCCAGCCCCAGTTGCGGCGATTGTCGTAGCGGTCATAGCGATTGGGGATGCCGTCGCGGTCGCGATCCCACGAGCGGCGATGATCGCGGCGGTAATCCCGGCGATCGTCATCGCGCCGGTAATCGCGATAGTCGCCCCGGTCGTAGCGATAGCCCTGCGCCTGTGCAGGCGCCGTCAGGGCCGGCAGGCCACCCAAAGTGCCAAGGGCAAGGGCGGCCGTGACGATGGTCTTGGTGAGGTTCATCAATTATCTCCCGTCAACGTCAGGCAAGCGCGGCCTCCGCTCGCCTGTAAGGAGAAACTGGAGCCCCATGGCTGAACCCACCGCGAACATCCCGTTCATGCAGAAGCCAGACGCGGCGGAGCGTTCGTCCGGTGCGATCGATAGCTTTGAAAAGACGCGTTAAACGGTCATTCAGCGCTATCCCCCTATCCGCCTGACATGATCCGCAGACCGCTCCTCCTCTCCCTGCCCCTGCTCGCCGCCGCCGCGCCCGCGCTCGCACAGGCCCCGGCGCGCCCCACGCTGGGCGATGTCGGCCAGGCGCTGATGCGCGATCTGCAGCGCGCCGGGGAGGCGGCGGCGAGCGAGGCGCTGGCGCAATGGATCTGGTCTTCCCGCGCGGACGCCGTGAAGGCAGGCGTCAGCCCCATTCCGGCGGCGATCCGCAGCCGGCTCAAGGGCCATTTCCCTGAGGCTTTGCTCGCCCGGGTGCGCTACCGAGTCGGCACCGGCAACGAATACAGCCTGCAGACCCACGCCTTCAAAGGCAACGCCGCGGCGATCACGCTGGGCGACGTCATCCTCTTCCGCCCCGCCGAGAAGTCCGCGGATGACCCGCGCCTGTGGGCGCATGAGCTGACCCATGTGCAGCAATATGACCGCTGGGGCGTGCGCGGCTTCGCGCAGCGCTACACGCTCGATCATGTGAGCATCGAACGCGAGGCGGAGGCAGGCGCGGCGCGCTATTCCGCAAGCCGGGGGAAATAACCCCTTCGCCTTGGCGCGTGGCGACCTGCGTCGATCCATCAGGGCATGACCAGAGGCGCCGAAGAACACCATCAGTTAGAGGGGATCGCCCGGCAATCGCCCGCTCAAACAGCGCGCACAGACAGAGGGGCCCCGGTCCTGCTCCCGTGGAAACAGGACCGGAGCCCCTCAGTCAGCGCGCGCGGCGGGCACCGCGATCGCCGCAACTACTCCAGCAGTTGCTGCAGCTTGGCCATCAGCGTCTGGATCCG
>JAFKLU010000417.1 GCA_017304105.1 Sphingomonadales bacterium | reverse complement strand
GCTCGAGCAGATGCTGCCGCTGGCGGCCGAATGCTCGGTGATCGTGGCGCGTGGACGCGACGGCGCCATGGTGCATTACGCGCCGCAGGTCAACGAACACCAGAACGGCATCCTCGCGGTCACGCAGGCCTTCCCGGTCGACGACGCCGGCGTGATCGACGCCGCCCTGGCCGACCAGGCCGTCGCCGCCACGCGCGCCATCGCCGAAGGCATCGGCTACGTCGGCGTGCTGTGCGTCGAGTTCTTCGTGCTTGAAGACGGCCGGCTGGTCGTCAACGAGATGGCGCCGCGCCCGCACAACAGTGGTCACTACACGATGGACGCGTGCGACCAGTCGCAGTTCGACCTGCAGGTGCGCGCCCTCGCCGGCCTGCCGCTGGCGCCGCCGCGCCAGCACAGCCCGGCCCTCATGCTCAATCTGCTCGGCGACCTGTGGTTCGCCGCCGGCAGCGACACTCAGCAATCGCCGCCGTGGGACGCCGTGCTGGCGCTGCCCGGCACGCACCTGCACCTCTACGGCAAGGTCGAGGCGCGGCGCGGCCGCAAGATGGGCCACCTGAACATCACGGGCGCCACGCCCGAGGCCGTGCGCGCCACCGCGCGCGAGGCTGCGCGGCTGCTGGGCCTGACGTCGGCCAGCCTCGGCTGACGCGCGGGCGCCGCCTGTTCTGGCGGGATCTCCACGCAGTGACCGGCTTCTGGGTATCGGGCCTCGCACTTGTGCTGCTGGTTACGGGCCTGCCCTGGGCGGGCCTGTGGGGCAGCGCGTTCAAGACGGTGCGGGCAGAGCTTGGCTGGGTGAAGGGCGAGCAGGACTGGACGCTCGGCGGTGAGGATGTCCACGCCGGGCACGATCATGCCGCCATGATGGCGGGCGTCGGGAGCCATGCAGGCCATGCGGGCCATGCCGCCCATCGCCCCGCGCCGCTCGACGGCTTCGACGAGATGGTGCTGAACGCGCGTGCCGAGCGCATCGCCTTCCCCGCCGTGGTGACGCCGCCGGGCGCGCCGGGGCGCTTCGGGAAGCCCGGCGCCAATGTCTGGACGATCCGGTCCGATGCGCAGAACCGGCCGGAGCGCATGACGCTGACCTATGATCCTGCGACCAGGCGCGAGCTGAGCCGCGAAGGCTTCGCGGACGGGCATGTGATCGACCGCGTCGTGGGCTATGGCATTGCCTGGCACGAGGGGCAGCTGTTCGGCTGGGTGAATCAGCTCATCGGCGTGCTGAGCGCGATCGGGCTGGTGCTGCTGGCAGTGAGCGGCTTCATCATGTGGCGGCGGCGCAAGCCGGCGGATGCGCTGGGCGCTCCTCCTGCTTCATCCGTGCCGGCACGGATGGGCGGCGCGGTGGCGATCCTGCTCGTGCTGGCGGCGCTGCTGCCGTTGCTGGCCATCTCGCTTGTGGGCCTGTGGCTGATCGAGCGGGCCTTGCTGCCGCGAATGCCGGGAGTCGCGCGCTGGCTCGGCGTCCCGCTCGCCCCCGCATAGGCGGCGCCTCAGGGCGCGCGGGACTGATCGCTGGAGCTGGACAACACGAACGTTATTCGCGCGAATGCCACGGAGAGCGGACTGTCCGGACACGCCAACATTGCGGATATTGGCGAGAGCGCGGTAAGATACGTTCGTGCCGCATGAAGACAGGACGTTTGATGTTTTTGTGAAGTGGGTTTTGCCCGCTTGTGTGCTTCTCGCGATTGTTGCGGGATCATTTTTATCACGCCAAAAATCGTATCAGGCACCCCTAGCATCGCACGCCTATGGCTGCTTCGTGGACGCCACTGGCGAACGTATTGTCATCGATAATTCAGGCTTTCGGTGGGCGAATTCACAAATGAAACCCGCAGCTTTCGACCTCGCCGAAACAAAATCAGGACTGCGGCTTCAATTCCACAAGCCGTTGGTCATACCGCAGGAAAGCAACGCAGTTCCAAATGATCCAAGTTCATCCATTTGGAGTCTCGCGGTACAAACCAAATTAGACACTCTAGAGCTAGTGGATGGCGTTTGGATCACGGATGGGGAAGGTCGCAGCCGTCTTTTCGAGCGAAACTCGCTGGGAGGTTGCCCGTAAAGTCCGCTTACCCCCAACTTTCAGCACTCCGCCGCCCCCGCCGCGCTTCTCCAGAGCGGAGATTCAGTTCGCCCGGAAATCGTCCACGCAGCCTAATATCGATAATCCACCGCGATCCGGATCGTGCGCGGCCGTTGCGGCGTTACGAACCCGGCGGCGCTGGTGTCGAACGGCGTACCCATGGCAAAGCGATTGCCCTTGGTGTCCAGCACGTTGGTCATGGACAGGGTGATGCCGCGCCGCTCGTCCCCGAGGCGGGCCTGGAGGCCGGTGTCCACATAATTGCCCTGCTCGTCGCCAAGCACCGGGCCGATGCCGAGGCGCGAGGGGCCGAGATATTTGAACCAGGCGCCCAGGCGCAGGTCCGAGCGGCCCATGGGCAGGCGGTAGTCGATGCTGCCCTGCACGGCATATTCGGCCACGTTGGGGATCTTGCCGAGCTGGGCCGTGGGACCGAACTGGCCGATCTCGCCGATCGCGGGCATGCCGAAGCTGGGGCCGGTGACGGGAAGGCCGGCATTGACGAAATAGGCGAGGCGCGCGACTTCCGGCGTCAGCGCGAGCACCCGGCTGTGATTATAGGCGCCGTTCAGCTCCAGCCGCAGGTCGTCGATCGGGTAGAAGGTTAGGCTGCCGGCAACCGAAGTGATACGCCCGTCCCCGATGTTGGCGGTCGTGGGCAGGCCGTTGCCATCGATGAAATCCGCCTGAATGTCGCGCCAATAGGCATGGGAGACCGAGAGGCTGGCGGCGAGGCCTAGCTGCGGATCGCTCCAGCGCGCGCCGCCTTCCCAGCTCTCGACATGATCGTTGCGGAACTGGCGCACGAACGGCCCCTCGATCGCAAGGCCGCCGGGCCGGAACCCCTGCTCGTAGCGCGCGAACAGAGTGAGCCCCTCGACCACGCGGACCAGCACCTCCGCCGAGGGCAGGAACTGCGTCTCGTTCCGCTCGTCGATTACCTCGGCCCCTGCCGCCTTGAAGGCGAGCGGCACGTCCTCGCCCGCGCCGCCGAGGCGGCTGTGCGTGACGCGCCCGCCGCCCGAGAGCAATATGTCCTGACTGAGCTCGACGCTCAGCTTGCCATAGGCCGTGAACTCCGTGATGCTGTTGGTCACGCCCGTCGCGCTCGTCCGCCTGCCGCCCTGCTCGAAGGCGCGGCGCTGCTGCGTGCTGTTGTCGATGGCGCTCACGCCCACAACCCAGCCCAGGCCATCCCGCACCGGGCGCCACAGCCGCGTCTCGCTCACCCACATCGTCGTGCGGTTGCGCTGCGCGAACACATTGGCCGTGTCGAGGCCCCGCGTCGCGTTGAAGCGCTCGTCGAGGCCGTGGCTCACATAGGCGTTGGAGGACTGGAACTTGAGATCGCCCCAGTCCTTGCGCACCACGATCATCGCCATGCCGTAATGGGCGTCCGCATCCTCCACCACCGGGCTGTAGCGGGTGAGCGGCGTCTTGCCGTCGCGGTCGGCATATTGGGAATCGGCAATACCGGTCGCCTGGTAGATACCGCCGACGTCGACGGTCCAGCGATCGCCCATGTCGAGGCGCAGCGCCGCCCGCCCGCCGCCGATCCGCGAGCGGTTGACGTCGTTCTCACCGCGCAGCGGATTGTCGATATAGCCGCCCTCGCTGACGCCATAGCCGGTGAAGCGCAGGGCATGGCCGCTGCCGCCGAGCGGCACGTTGAGCGTGGCGGCAATGTCTCCGCCCGGCGCGCCGTGCTGGGTGGCGCTTATGCCGGCCACGGCACTGAGCGAGAAGCCGCGTGGATCGGGATCGTTGGGCACGAGCCGGATGATGCCGCCGAGCGAACCGGCGCCGTAAAGCGTGCCCTGCGAGCCTTCGAGTATCTCCACCCGCTGGATGTCGTGCAGGCGCAGATCCGGGTCGGGCGCGTTATAGGAGAGGCGCAGATCGCCGAAATACTGACCGACCGTCGCCTGCGTGGGGCCGGTGAAACTGGAATCCGCGATGCCGCGGATGAACAGCTTGTTCCGCCCCGAGCCCAGATGCGTGGAGGCGACGCTGGCCAGGCGTGAGAGCACCGCATCCGTGCCGCGCTCGCCGCCGAAGGCGATGTCGCGGCCTTCGATCATGTGCACGATGCCGGGAATGTCGCGATAAGGCAGGTCGAGCTTGCTCGCCGTGACGATGATCGCCTCTTCCGAACCCGACTCGGTCGGCAGCGGCAGCTCGGGCGGGCGCGCAATGGCACGGCTCGCCACCTGCTGCGCCGCCGGCATGGCATCGATCCGCCAGCTCGTCGCGCTGAGCTGCACGGCGCGGCTGTTGGTGCCCGAGAGCATGCGGGCGATCGCCTCGGCGGGCGACATCACGCCCTTCACGCCCTTGACCCTGGCGCGCCA
Organism: Sphingomonadales bacterium; assembly: GCA_017304105.1. GTDB lineage: Bacteria > Pseudomonadota > Alphaproteobacteria > Sphingomonadales > Sphingomonadaceae > Sphingobium. The sequence goes on along the minus strand of JAFKLU010000417.1, from coordinate 3,602 downwards.
GAGCGTGCCATCCGTCACGCTGATGCTGATGCCGGCCTGCCGGGCGAGCTGCGGCACGCGCTCGGAGAGGCGGCCGGAGGCTATGTCGATCCGCCGCGTCTGCTGCTCCTGCGCCCATGCGGGCGCGGCGGCGCAGACCAGCGCAAGCGGGGCGACCAGCCAGGCGGACCGACGGCGTGTCACTTCGAGAGCGTCCATCCTCCCGATTCCTGCGTCGCGCGGGTGCCGGAGAGGGCGGCCAGATCATCGACCAGATTTGCCTCGCCGGTGCTCGTCTGCAGCGCGCCGCGGAAGGTGATGCTCGCCGCGGCCGGCGTGGTGCGCAGCCGGATGCCGGTCGTGCGGCTGATCTCCGCCGCCACGTCGCCGAGCGGCACGCCGTCATAGACGAGCTGGCCGTGCTGCCATCCGCCCACGGCCTCGGGATTGACAGCGCCCAGGCGCACAGCGCCATTGTCGCGCGCGACGAGGCGACGGCCAGGATCGACGCGCACATTGTCCTTTGCCGGATTATAGACCACCGCACCTTCCGACACGGCGACGACCGTCCGGCCGTCGATGCGGGTCACGTCAAACACCGTGCCGATATCCACCAGCTCCGCCTCGCCGGCGGTGACGCGGAACGGCGCATCCTCACGGTGCACGACATGGAACAGCGCCTGCCCGCGCTCCAGCACCGCCTTGCGCGGGTCCGCATGGCTGAGCAGGATGGAGGAGCCGCCATTCACCGAGATGCGGCTGCCGTCCGCCAGCTTGACCTCATGCGTCTCGCCAAGGGCCGTCTCGACCCGATAGCTGTCGGAAGGGCGATTGAGCACGCCAATGCTGACCATGCCGACCAGCGATGCGGCGATTGCGCCGGTGAGCCAGGCCCGCCGGTTCGCGCGGCGCGGCGCGAAGGGCACGATGTTGTCGTCGGCCGGATCGTCGTTCGCGGCCGGTGCCGCCGGCTCAGCCGGGGCAGGCAGATCGGCCAGTTCCGCGTCCAGCGCGGCAAGCTCGAAATAAGCTTCCTGATGTGCGGGGTCCTGCGCCATCCAGTCGGCGAACTCCTCCCACTGCTCGAACGCCGGATCGCGCTGGCGGACCACCCAGTCGAGCGCCGCCGCCTCTATCCTGGGATCATGCGTCATCGGATTGCCTCCTGACGACGAGCAGGGCGGCATAGGCGCGCCGCAGGTCCGCCTCGACCGTGCTGAGACTGACCCCCAGCTCCACCGCGATCTGCTTCTGCGGTATGCCGTCCAGCCGGAAGCGACGGAAGCAGCGCGACACCCGCTCGCCAAGCGCGCTCAGCGCCGCGTCCATACGGGCGAGCTGCTCGCGTGCAATCAGCGTCTCCTCCGCATTCGGGTCCGGTGCCGCCTCGTCCATGCCGCCGCGCGCTTCCGTCCACGCCTGATCGCGCACCCGCGACTGCCGGTCCGCCCGGTAGCGGTCGACCATCAGATTGTTGGCCGCGCGATAGAGATAGGCCAGCGGATTGGCGACCGGCCCGGTCGGCCGCTGCGTCACGCGCATCCATAGCTCCTGGAACAGATCCTCCGCCGCATCGCCGGCTCCATGCGATTCGAGAAAACGGATGAGCTGGGCGCGATGCGCCAGCAGCACGGCATCCATGCCCTGACCGGGCCCCGCTCCTCGATCGCTTCTCATCGCCTGCCCACCGCGGCTTTCCAGCCCGATTCTGTTCGCGCGCGAGTTCCTCGCGGACGCGACTGGCCCCCCAGTGGCCGCGCCATATAATGGGCAGGCCATGGTGCGCAAGGGAAGCTTCGGTGGAGAGCGGTCTCGGGTCATGATCTGGCTCGGTCATCGTTGATCTCCGCGAGTGGGCAAGAGGGAGCCGGTGGTGGGGGGCACTCATGCTAACTCCCTCTTGCCCATGCGCCGTCTCTAGCGATGCTAGAGGCCGACGCGGAGGCTGGCGCGGAGGGAGAGCGCCCAGTTGCCCTGGAACTGTTCTGCCCCCACTTCGCCGCCTATCTGGAACCCGCTGTTGCCGGCGACGCCGCGCACGCGGCCGATCCAGCCGCTTTCGCGCTCGTCCGGCAGCAGGGTGAAGGCATTGCCGTCCTTGAACTGCGCGACCGTGGCGCCGAGATTGCCGCTCACGATCTCGCGGCGGCCGCCTTCAAGCTCGATCCGCGACCAGCCGGACCACTGGTCCTCGCCGCCGAAATTGAGCCCGACGACGCCGCTGGCCGTCACTGCCAGCTCGTCGCTGGTGCGCGAGCGGACCGCGAGATTGAAGGCGTCGCCGCCGCCCGTCTCGGTATAGCCCTTCTCCTTCAGGCGATAATAATCGACCGACAGGACCGGCCGCAGCGACAGGGCGCTGCCGGATGTCATGTCATAGGAGACCGTGCTCATTGCCGTGTAGAGCCGCGCACTGCGGTCCGCATTGGCGGTCAGCGAGATCTTGTCCGTGCCGTTGGTTCCCTCGAACCGGCGCGCGCCATCCAGATTGACGAAGGCGATCGAGCCGCGCGTGGTGGCGCGCAGGCCGCCCCGCTTCAGGCGCCAGAAGCCGGCGACCTCATAAGTGTTGGCGGTGACCTGGTTGGCCGTCTCGGTGTCGCGGTTGCGGCCCCAGTAATAAGCGACCGAGGCACCGAAATTGCCCACGCCCGTCTTGATCTCGGCGCCACCGCCAATGCCCCAGCCGGAGGTCTCGTAGGCGGTCGTGTCGCCCCGGCCCTTCTCGACGCCCCAGGCGATCTGGTCGATCCAGTAGCCCCATTTGCCTTCATCCTTGAACGGCCCCGTCGGGTCGTCGAGCATGCGCGCGAAGGTGCGCACGCCCTGCGTCACGGCTTGGAAGGTGCCGCCGGCATGATCGGGCAGCATCTGCCGCAGCGTGCCGCGGAAGGCCTCGCCCTCGGTGATGCCGAGGAAGGCGCCTGCCACCTTCGCATCCTTGGAGAGCGCGGCATAGACAGCGTTGAAGGCAGCACCCTCGGAGCGATTGAGGCCAAGGTCGCCGGTCGACTTGCGGGCGAGCGCGACGTTGAGGTTGTTGCCGCTGGTCGAAAGCGTCGCCTTGTAAAGGAACGGCACGAGCGCGGTCTGGGCGGTCACATTGTTCGCGCCCGTGAGCGTGCCGGCCGAGAGCACCAGATGGTTGCCCACCGCCTGATCGATATTGGCGACGCGCACCACCAGCTTGGAGTCGGCCGCGAAGCTCGCGGTGCCGGCGACATTGAGCAGAGGCGTGGTGTTGCCCGCCGCTCCCAGCGTAACGGCGAGCGTACCCTTGTCGGTCACGTTCAGGCTGGAGATGCTGGCGGGCGCGCTGAGGTCGAGCGCGCCGCCGGCCAGCGTCACGGCCAGATTGTTCGCCTCGACCAGCGATCCGGTGAACACGGAGCCGGTGCCGACGTTCAGCGTCGAGGCGCCGCCCCGGAAATTCGCCGTCCCCTTGAACTGCGAGGTACCGGCGAGCGACATGGCCGCCGCGCCGCGACCGAAATTGACAGTGCCGCTGTAGACCGCGTCGCCCGTCAGCTTGAGCGTGTCGTCGCCTGCGCGGAAATAGGTGTCGCCAGTGACAGTGCCGGCAGCAATGTCGAACAGGTTGTTGCCCGTGCCGAAATGGACAT
>JAFKLU010000416.1:15137-17204 GCA_017304105.1 Sphingomonadales bacterium | reverse complement strand
GCCGACCACCGTCTCGGCGCAGAAGGCGATGACGCGATCAGGCCCGATGCGCAGGAACTCCGCGTCGAGCTCGGCGGCGAGGCGCGCCACCATCGCGGCATCATCCTCGCCCGGAGCGCGGCCATGCACGCCGTCCGCCGGCGAGACATGGGAGACATTGCCCGGCAGCAGCGGCGCGAAGGGCGCTCGCCGCGCGAGATTGCCCGAGAGCGCCAGGGCGCCCAGCGTATTGCCATGATAGCTCTGCTGGCGCGCGATGAAGTGGACCCGCTCGGGCTGGCCGATCTCCAGATAATATTGGCGCGCGAGCTTGAGCGCCGCCTCGGTCGCCTCGGACCCGCCCGTGACGAAGCTCACCCCGGCAAGCCCGCCCGGCTCCGCGCCGACCAGCAGCTCGGCCAGCGCCTCGGCAGGCTCGCTGGTGAAGAAGCTGCTGTGCACATAGTCGAGCGCCGCCGCCTGCTCGCGGATCGCCTCGACGACGCGCGGATGGCCATGGCCGAGGCAGGAGACCGCCGCCCCGCCCGACGCGTCGATCACGCAATGGCCCTCCGCATCGAGGATGGTCATGCCGCGCGCGGCGACCGCGCGGGCAAGCGGCTTGCCTACGAGCGTCCTGTGGATGATGCGGCTCATCAGGCGATGTCCGGATCGAGATAGGCGGTATGCTGGGCAATGCGCGCCTCGGTCGCGCGCAGCCGTTCGCGTCCCTGCGCGCCCGCGCGCACATAGAGCTGGCCGGCCAGCGCCTGGACGAGCGCGGTGCAGGCGGTGAGCGAGGGGAAATAGCCGGGCGAATCCGCCGCGAACAGCAGGGTCGCGCTGGCGCCCCGTGCGAGCGGCGAGTCTTCGCGATCGACCACCGAGACCAGCGAAGCACCGGCCGCGAGGGCACCCTGCGCCGTGCTGAAGCCATCGCGCGAATAGGGCGCGAAGCCGAAAAGGATGACGGCGTCGCCCGCCTGCAGTCCGCCCAGTTCGACGTCGAGCATCCCGCCCACCGCGCCCAGCATCGCCACCTCGTTGCGGAACAGCCGGTAGAGATAGTGAAAATGCACGGCGGGCGCATGGCAGGAGCGATAGCCCGCCACGAACACGCGCGACGCCCGCTCGATGACTTCGGCGGCCGCATCCAGCGCGTGGCTGTCGAGCGCCGCGATATTGTGGATGTCGGTCGAGAACATGCGCCCGGCAAGCGTGCCTTCGCCCGAGGGGAGCAGCGGACGCGAGGAGAAAGGCGCCTCGCGTGCGGCATCGAGATCGGTGCGCGCTTCCGCGATCAGCTCGGCACGGAGCGCTTCCCATCCCGGAAAGCCGAGCGAGCGGGCAAGCCGGGTGAATGTCGTCGGTTGCTCCCCGGTCTGCCGCGCGAGCGCGCGCATCGGCATGCTGGCGGCATCGAACGGATGGTCGGCGATGTGGCGGGCCGCCGCCGCGAGGCGCGGCGAGAGCTTCCGCGCCGCCTCGTTGAGCCGGCTGACGATTGGCCGGCTCATGCGCGCCCCCTTCGCCGGAGCGGCAGGGCCCTGCCACTCGCTTGCCGGAGGGACGATCCGGAGTGCGCGCCCCAGCGGCGCGCAGCCCGGTCGTAAGCGGTTCGGCGACAATGCATGATCATGCAACATTTGTTGCACTTCCTTTGGCATGGATCAACTTTCGTCTTGTGGTCGCCCTGCGGCGCGCCCCGTCAGAAGCGCAGCCGCACGCTCATCGTGTAGGTGCGCCCCAGCGGGTCGTAAGTGGTGGGCATGGTGTTGGCATTGTTGAACGCCGTGCCCGCGACACCGCTGCCCAGCAGCGGCGGCTGGCGATCGAACAGATTCTCGACAAGCAGGCCCAGCTTCAATTCCTCGCTCACGCTGAAATCGAGATTGAGGTCGATATAGTCATAGGCGCCCACATTGCGGAATACCGGCAGGATGCCGTTATAGGCGGCCGTGGTGCTGCCGGCCTGCGGCGTGCTGAGCGGCACGGTGCCGGCGGCCGGGCCGATCGGCTCGAACGCCACGGCGCTCAGATGCGTCCAGAGCAGGGAGGCTGAGAACGGCCCCTTCTCATAGGTGCCGC
>JAFKLU010000416.1:0-15120 GCA_017304105.1 Sphingomonadales bacterium | reverse complement strand
CGCACATTCCATTTCCATTTGGGGCGGGCATTGGTGCAGCCGGTCGAGTAGCGCCCCGAGCATTCGCGCGTGATCGTGTTGGGCGTGCTCTGCGTCCAGTAATGGTCGAGCCAGGTGCCGCTCATCGCCAGGGAGAAGTTGCCCGGATCGCCGCCGAACAGGCGGGCAAGATCGAAGCTGTAGCGCGCGCTCCAGTCGATGCCCCCGGTGCCGAGCCGGCCGAGGTTCGAGCTGGAGAGGCTCACGCCCGCCGCATCGACGCCGGTGTTGAGCGTGCCGGTGACGGGGTTCCGCTCGATCAGCGCGCAGAAGGCATTGGGTGTCTGGCTCGGATTGAGCGAGGCCGAATAGCAGCCGTTGAGCACGTCATTCTGGCCGACCGCAGAGATGAGATCGGTGATGCGGATGCGGAACCAGTCGACGGTGAGCGAGAGGCCGGGGATGAACCGGGGCGCCACGACCGCGCCGATGGTCAGCGTCTTCGCGCGCTCGACGTCCAGGTTGCGATTGCCCTGCGTGCTGAGCGTGATCTGGCCCGATGCCGGCTGGGACACGCCGCCATACAGGCCCGCCGGCATACCGGTCGCCTCGCACAGGATGCGCGGCGCGCTCGGGGTCGCCCCGGCGCAGGGATCGACGGTCAGATTGCCGAGCGCGCGCACCGGGCTCTGATAAAGCTCCTGGATGTTGGGCGAGCGCACCGCGACCTGATACATGGCGCGCAGCTTGAAACCCTCGACCGCCTCGATCGCGCCGCCAACCTTCCAGGTGGTCGATACGCCGGTGGTCGAATAGTCGGAGCGCCGCACGCCTGCCTCGATCGTCGCGCTGTGCACCAGCCGATCCTCGACAAGCGGGACGATCAGCTCGCCGAACAGCTCGTGCACGTCATACCGGCCATAGTCCGGCGGCGTCCGCGCGCCGGACCCGAGCACCTCGCCCTGCACCTGCGCGGCAGCGTCCGGCTGGGCACGGGCGCTGATGTCACGATATTCGGCACCCAGCGCGAAGGCGATCGGGTTGCTGGCGAGCGGGCTTGCGAGGCCGAACAGGTCGCCGGAGACCGATCCGGTCACCACCGTCAGCGTGACGAGGCGGCGAACCATGGAATCGAGCCCGATGAAGTCCAGCATCTCCGGCGTGACCGTGCCGACATCGCCGAACAGGTTGAGCGGCACGCAGCCGTTCGACGGGTCCTGGCATACCGGCGTGCCGGCCGCGTTGCGATAGGCGAGGATCGCCTGGGTGACGCGGCTCTGCGATCCCCAGTTCTCGCGGATCTGGTTCTGGCTGGTCTCGCCATATTGCGCCGAGAGGTCGAACTTGATCTGGCTGCTGATATCGCCGCGCAGGCCTGCCTGTATCTGGAACTGGGTGGAATCGTTGGTGTTGGTGCGGAAGCCATATTCGCTGAACCGGCGCGAGGGCGTCACCGTCACCGCGCGATAGTTCGCCGTGCCCGGTCCGCCGATCACCGCCGCCGCCGCATCGCAGGCGGCCGTGCTGATATTGTTGGCCGCGCAGAGCTGGGCGCGCGCCGGCGCGGGCAGATAGGGATTGTTGAGCGGCAGCGAGTAGGCGTTGCTGAACGTGCCGGTCGAGTTCAGCGAGAGCTGCGTCTTGTTGCGCGAGAACATGCCGCTGGCATAGGCCTCGACCCCGTCGAACAGTTCGTAGCGCGCAGAGGCGAAGGCGTTGATCGTCTCCAGGGGGGTCTGGATATAGGAGCCGATGTTGCTGGCGATCGTCTCGGCCGCCGTGGCGGCGCGGAAGGCGCCGGTGGTCGGGTCGATGATCGCGCCGGCGCCGGTGGTCGGCAGCCCGTTGCGATTGCTGGCGCTGGCGAGCGGCGACTGGAAGATGGCCGGCGCGGAGAGGCTTGAGGTCGCCGGCAGTCCGTTGACCGAACTGATCGAGAGCGCGGAATAGGCGCGCGAGAGCGCGTCGAGCGCGTCGCGTTTCGCATAGGAGAGTCCGAGCACGGCATTGCCGCGGCCATTGTCGAGATTGGTGCCGACCAGCAGGTCTGCGCGCATCCGCATGGCGTCGCCGCGCTGCGCGATGCGGTAGTTGCTGCTCAGGCTGATGCCGGAAAAGTCGCGCTTGGTGATGAAGTTGACGACGCCTGCGACGGCATCGGCGCCATAGACGGAGGAGGCGCCCCCGGTCACGACGTCGACCCGCTCGACCAGCCCGACCGGAATGACGTTGAGATTGACGATACCGTCCAGCCCATAAGGCACGACGCGCCGCCCATCGAGCAGCACGAGCGTGCGATTGTCGCCAAGTCCGCGCAGGTCGACTGTCGCGGACCCGTTGCCACCGTTGTTTACCCCCTGCCCCAGCGAAGGCCGCACCGACGGCAGGTCCCGTATCAGTTCCTCGGCCGAGTTGGGCTGGCGCAGGGCGATTTCCTGGCTGCCAATCACGCTCACCGGGCTCGATGTCTCAAGATCGGGACGAACGATGCGCGATCCGGTCACGACGATGGAATTCTCGGACGCATCATCCGCGTCATCAGCGGGTAGAACCTGCGACTGGGCTCTTGTCGCCAGCATTGAGGAGCCAGATAGAAGTATGGCGACCAGCAAACGTAGATCCATTGCAAACCCCCTTCGCGACTTGATTTCCCCCGGCCCGGACGGCTCCGTCCGGTCACCGCATCACATGGCGCGAATCGCGCATGAGACATATGTCTCCTTATGTCGTATTTTTTGCAACAACTGTTTTATTCCCAACGCCCGGGAGGCTTGCAGCGACCGCCCCAGCCACCCCCTCGCATCGGCCGCCGCGTCAAACTCAGCGCTCGTTTGCGAAGCGGCGGAATGGCGGATTACCTGGAGTATTGCGGGCGAGCGATGCCACCTTCCTCGGGAGCAGGACATGCGCGTCTTGCCTCTCCGGCATCCTTTCCGATGATTTTTCGGACCGTCGATTATCTCTGCCCGTCCACGGGCGAAGCTCGAGGCCAGGATATATCCTCGGCCAAACGGGTCTGTTTCGGATGGGTGTCGCCTAGAACCCGTCCTGATCGATCCAGCCAGCGCTCCTGCGCGGCGAGAGCCCCCTGGGGGCCAAGTTCGGCGGAATCCGGGGCGCATCACGCACAAAAAAAGGGCCCGGTCTGCCTTGCAGAACGGGCCCTTCAATGTGGAGGCGGAGGGCGCGAACACCCTCCGTCGTCGATCTTACATCTTGAAGCGGACACCCACGCGGAACTGGCGACCGAGCATGTCCGAATAGGTGCTGTTCGCGGCGAGGCCGGTCTCCGGCAGGAGCAGCGGCGAGGCATTGAACAGGTTGTTCACGTTCACGAAGAACTGCGCCTCGGCGAGGCCGTTGATCTTCACCTTCTGCGCCACGTTCAGGTCGACGTAGAACGTGCCAGACACATGGTTCTGGTCATAGGTGAAGAAGTTCGGATCGTTGGCCGGGCAAGCGGTCGAGCATTCGATGCCATTGGCGACATATTTGCCGGCGCTGACACCGCGTGCAATCATCGTCGCGGAGAACGTATCCGTGTCGTATGCCGCGCTGAAGCGGTAGATCCACGTAGGTGTACTCGACTGACCGCCGTTCACCCCGACCGAGTCCAGCACGATGGTGCCGGGAACGCCGCTGTCGTACAGGTTGTCGATATAGCGCGTCGCAACGCCGCGCAGCGTGAAGCTGCCCGGAAGACTCGCGGACAGGCGGCTCAGCGGCAGACGATAGCTCGCATCGAAGTCAATGCCACGAACGAGCTGGTTCGCCGCGTTGAACGGCTGGCTGCGGATGAGCAGATACGGCTGGGTGGGGGTGGATCGAGACGGGTCGGTCGTGATCGCATCGCAGAAACTCTGCTGGTTCTGGAGATAGCAGAGATCCGCGATATTCTGTGCCGAGAAGGTGTTGATACCCTCGTTCAGATCGATCCGGAAATAGTCGATCGACACGTTCAAGCCCGGAATGAAGCGCGGCGAGAGCACCACGCCGATATTCCAGCTGTCCGCCTTTTCGGGCTTCAGGCTGGGATTGCCCGTCACGAAGCCGGAATAGCTGAAGCTCGCCGGTCCGTTGAGACCATCGTTCGTGTAGATCGGATTGCGGATCGAATCGCTGTTCGCCGAGCCGCCCTGGTACAGATCGTTGAGGTTGGGCGCACGGATGTCACGCGAGCGCGTGACGCGGAAGCGGATGTCTTCGATCGGCTGCCAGGTCGCGCCTGCCTTCCAGGTCGTGACGTAACCGGCGGTCGAGTAATCCGTCGCACGCACCGCGCCGTTAAGGTCGAGCCCGAAGCCGAGCGGCACCACGGTTTCGAGATAGGCTTCCTTGACGTCGTAGCTGCCGTCGGTGGGCAGGTAGTTGCCGACCGACCAGCGGTTGGTCGTGATCGGGCGACCGCCGGCATCGGTCGTGGCGACCGGCTGGAACTCGGCCGGCACGAAGCCGCGGATCTTTTCCTTGCGATATTCCGCACCGACGGCGACGCTGACGTCACCCGCCCAGGTGCTGAACGGCGTCAGCGACAGATTGGCGCCCGTCACCCACTGCTCGACGATCTCATCGCGATAGGGAGCACCAAGCACATAGGCGATCGCGGCAGGATCGGCCACGCCGACGCCCATGCGGTTGAGCGGCACGCAGGCCCGGTCGTCATTGGCGGTGCTGGCGTCGACGTTGATCAGGCACTGGATCGAACCTGCGGCATATCCGCCCGGATTGCCGGCCGGCGCGAACACCGCCGCCGTGGCATTGTTCATCCGCGCATTGTTCATGATGTTGCGCAACTGCTCGCGCAGGTCCGCGCGACCATATTGGCCGTAGATATCCCAATTGGCCGTCTTGCCGAACGCTTGGAAGTCGCCTTGGGCGCCGATCGTGTACCGCTGCACCTCGCGCTTGTTGTCGACGGCACGGAACGGCAGGTCCGCCGCCGTCGTCGCCAGCGTCACGCTGGTGATGCCCGCCAGCTGCGTCGGACCAAGCGCATTGTAGAGGAAGGCATTGCAGGTCGTGGGGGCAGCCGCCGCCGTCGCCGCCGTGCCGCAACCCGTCGCGCTGATCGAGATACCCGTGGAGAGGTTCGGGCCCGCGTTGAAGAACACTTTCTGCTTGTTGTACGAGGCTTCCGCGAACAGCTCGATGCCGTCGGCGACCTCATAGCTCGCCCTGCCGAAGAGGCCCCAGCGCGTATCCTCGGGATCGAGGCCGATGCGCCGGCCGGAATCGTTGACCTGCCAGCTGCCACCCTGCGTCAGCGTCGGTGCGGCGGAGCCGGTCGGCGAGGGGAAGGTCAGCGCGCCATAATTATACTGCTGCACCCGGCCGCCATCGCCGAAATAGATGCCGCGCAGGCGGTTCGCCGTGCCGCCGGCCGAGCCGGTGATCAGGCCGCCGGGCGTCGAGTTGGCAGCGCCGACCTGGTTGCGGATCAGGTAGCGCGGGGTCGTGCTGGACGTCGTCCAGTTCGGATCCTGGATGCGGACATAGCCCTGATGGTTCCAGGCGCGATCGACCTCGAAGATTCCATCGCGGTGCGCATATTCGCCGCTGACCAGAACGTGGCCGCGACCACCGCCGAACGACCAGCCGCCGGCGAGGCCGAGCGAGTAGTTCGCGCCGTCGCCATATTGGGTGATACCGCTGTCGGCGTTCACCTTGATGCCTTCATACTTCTTGTCGAGGATGAAGTTGACCACGCCCGCGACAGCGTCCGAACCATAAGCGGCCGAGGCGCCGCCCGTGACGACCTGCACGCTCTTCACGAGCAGCTGCGGAATGGTGTTGACGTCGACAAGGCCGGTCACCGTCGAGCCGACCGAGCGGCGGCCGTCGATCAGGACCAGCGTGCGGATCTCGCCGAGGTTGCGCAGGTTGAGCGCGTTGATGCCCGCCTGGCCGCTGGAGAGGTTGAGGCGCGAGTTGGCCGGCTTGGTCGAGCCCGCCATCGAGGGGAGCTGGTTCACGAAATCGGCGATGTTGTTCGAAGGCGAGCTGTTCTGGATTTCCTCCAGCGACAGCACCGTCAGCGGCGTCGGCGACTGGAAGCCATCGCGCACGACGCGCGTGCCGGTGACGACGATCGATTCCGCCCCACCTTCGTCCGCCGCGGCCGTTGCGCTGCCCTGGGCCTGCGCCGGCATGGCCTGCATGAGCGCGAGCGCGGTGGTGGCAACGCCTGCCGCCAGCCGGCGGTCGATCTGCCTGATCTTAAGCATGTCTAAAGAACCCCTCTGTTGTGTCTTGCTGAGATCGGAAGAGAAGCGCGGGAAACGGTGGCTTCCAAGCGTGCGAATTCCATCATTCTGGAACCCTGGAGCAGTGTGGGCCAGCAATCCACGATCACCTCCGATCAGATCGTCCGAGAAAGGACTGTTGTTCTTCCCCGCGTGTCCTGTCGCACACGGTCAATTTTCTCGGACCCAATCGGAATTATGTCATTTTGTTCACGGCAGGTTATCGGGCACGGGAGGGCGGTCAATAGTGGTTCGGCGATTTTGATTTTGGAAAGGTATAGCCTGAAGGCATAATCGCGAAAAACGGGCATTGCGAACGTCACGAAAACGCAACACTATCCAAGAAAAGCACTTTCTGGCCGCTTTGGCGCCCGGCTTGCGGCGCCCTCGGGGGCCAGATCAACCGACCTCCACGGTCGCGATCGGGGCAATTTCATGATTCAACGTCGCGCTTTCCTGCTGGCTTCGGCCGCCATGCTCGGGCTGAACGCCGTCGGTTGCGGACAGGCGGCCGCCGTGAAGCCGAAGTCACGCACCATCCGCGCGCGGGGCGCCCGGGGGCCGATCGAGATACTGGAGGATGCGCTCGGCATCCCGCACATCCGCGCCAGATCGAAGCATGATGCCTTTTTCGGCCAGGGCTATGTCGTCGCGCGTGATCGGCTCTTCCAGCTCGACCTGTCGCACCGCCGCGAACTGGGGCGTCTGGCGGAGGCGCTCGGCCCCAGCTTCGCCTCGGCGGATCGTGCCGCGCGGCTCTTTCTCTATCAGGGCGACATCGACGCGGAACTGAAGGCGCTGCCAGCTGAAGTGGTCGATTGCGCGCGAGGCTATTGCGCGGGGATCAACGCCTGGATCGACGCGACCGAGGCCGATCCCACCCTGCTCACGCCGGAATATGCCATATTGGGCATCAAGCCGCTGCGCTGGGACGTGCGCGATCTCGTCCGCATCCGCAGCTCGGACGCGGGCAATGTCGACGACGAGGTGCGCCGCGCGCAGCTGCACAGCCGTGGACTGCTGGAGTTCGACCAGCTGACGAGCCCGCTGCGCCCGGCCTGGAGCTTCAAGGTTCCAGAGGGGCTGGACACCGGTGCGGTCACCGAGTCCGATCTTGGCGTGCTGCTCGAAGCGGGCAAGCCGCTGCCCTGGAACGGCCACGAGCTGACCTTCCATGATCGGGACATGGACCGGGTCGAGCTCGCCGGCCAGGGCAGCAATGCCTGGACCATCGACGGCTCGCGCACCACGACCGGCCGCCCCATCCTCGCCAATGATCCGCATCTCGGCATCGGCGGCTTCTCGCCCCGCCACATCGCGCATCTGACCGCGCCGGGGCTGGACGTGATCGGCGGCGGCAATCCAGGCCTGCCCGGCATCATGCAGGGCCATACCGAGCGCTTCGCCTTCGGCCGGACCAATTTCCACATCGATCAGACCGACCTCTTCATCCTGCGCACGCACGAGGACGATCCCGAGCGCTACTGGCACAAGGGCGAGTGGAAGCGCTTCGAGACGGTCGAGGAAGAGATCGCCGTCAAGGGGGCACCGGCCGAGCGCGTGGTGCTGCGCTACGCGCAGGGGCGCCCCATCATCTCGCAGGATACCGCCCGCAACCGCGCCGTCGCCTTCGCCTCTGTCAGCATGTTGCCCGGTGCGAACATGAATTTCGCGATCATCGCCATCAACCTGGCGCATGACTGGAACTCGCTGCGCGAGGCCCTCCGCCTGCACGTCTCGCCGACCAACATCCATTATGCCGACACAGACGGCAACACCGGCTGGCAGACGGTCGGCTTCACGCCCAAGCGCCCGAAGCATGACGGGCTGTTCCCCGCGCTGGAGGAGATGCCGCACGTCTACAATCCCGAGGCGGGCTGGTTCGCATCGGCCAACCAGATGAACCTGCCGGCGGACTATCCCTACAAGGAGCGGATCATCGACTTCTCCTGGTCCGACCCCTATCGCTACAACAGGATCGCCGAGGTGCTGGCCGAGCCGCGCAAGCACAGCCTGGAGGACAGCATCGCGCTCCAGCATGACGTGACCTCGCTGCCGGCGCGCGCGCTGCTCAAGCTGCTGCCGGAGAAGCTCTCGCCCACCGCCGCAAAGGCCGCCGCCATGCTGCGCGACTGGAATTGCCGGGTCGAGGCGGACAGCGCCCCTGCCCTGCTTTACGAGCTGGTCATGCCGGAACTGTCGAGCGGATTCCGCGATCTCGTCATCCCTGCGGCGGCGCGCGACCTCATCAAGTCCGTCAATCTGCACGAGATGCTCCACCTGCTCGCCGCGCCCGACAAGCGGCTGGGCAGCGCGCCCGCCGCCGCGCGCGATGCGCTGATCGACAAGGCGCTGGCCGCCGGATGGGCCAAGGCGGAGAAGCTGCGCGGCGCCGATCCGGCGCAATGGCGCTGGGGCGATCTGCATCAGGTGGTGATCGCGCATCCGCTCAGCAAATCAGTGCCGGCCATCGGCGCGGCCTTCCCCCGGATCGAGGGCGGCGCCTCGGGCGGCGACGGCACCACGCCGATGGCGCGGGGCGTCAATGTTGCGCGCGGCTTCAACGTCATTCACGGCGCCAGCTTCCAGATCGTCGCGGACGTGGGCGCGTGGGACAACAGCAAGGTCCTGCTCCTCCCCGGCCAGTCCGCCGATCCGCGCTCGCCGCATTATCGGGATTATTATCCGCTATGGCTTGCCGGAACGGCACAGCCGCTCCCATTTAGCAGGGGCGCGGTGGATGCGGCCGCGCGCGAGAGGATCGTCATTTCCCCATCGAGGTGAGGCACGTCATGGCGCAATATTATCTCGGCTTCGATGCGGGCGGCACGCAATGCCGCAGCCGCCTCGTCGACGCGCAGGGCAAGGTGCTCGGGCGCGGAGACGGCGGCCCGGCCAATGCGCGGATCGGCCTGGAGGCGGTGCGCAGCGTGCTGCTGGAGACCGGCGCCAAGGCCATCCGCATGGCCGGCATTTCCGAAGCCGACTTGCCCGAGATCGCGGCGGGCGCCGGCATTGCCGGCATTTCCCGCCCCGGCGTGCGCGAGCGGCTGGAAGCGCTCGACTTCCCTTATGGCTCGATCGCCTTCGAGACCGACGGGATGATCGCCAATCTGGGCGCCCATGCCGGCGCGGACGGGGCGATCCTCATCATCGGCACCGGCAGCATCGCCCATATCAAACATGAGGGGCGCAATTTCAGCATCGGCGGCTATGGGTTCCCGATCTCCGACGAAGGCAGCGGCGCCGCGCTTGGCCTGAGCGCGATGCGCCACGCCCTGCGCGCGCTCGACGGGCGGACCAAGCCCACGCCCCTGAGCAGCGCGGTGACGGCGCGGTTCAGCCACGATACCTCGCTCGCCATCGCCTGGATGGATGAGGCCGCGCCCGGCGATTATGCGCAGCTCGCGCCGCTGGTCATGGATTTCGCCGAAGCCGATGACGAGATCGCCCGCTCCATCGTCGAGGATGCGGCCGAGCATATCGAGCGCTTCATCGAGACCATCTTCCGGCGCGGCGCCCGGCAATGCGCGCTCGCCGGTGGTCTGTCGCAGCGCATCCGCCCCTGGCTGCGTGAGCGCACGGTGGCCCGGCTGGTGCCGGCCAAGGGCGATCCGCTGGATGGTGCGCTCTATCTGGCGGGCTACCGGGCGCCCGGATCGGTGTGACCCGGACGCACCGTTAAAGCGCGGCTTCCTCGCCGCCGATCCACACCCGCCGCACCTGAAGATCCGGCCCGAGATGCACGAGATCGGCCGCCAGCCCCGGCCGGATCGCGCCCGTCTCGCCCTGCAGGCCCAGGAACGCGGCGGCATTGCCGCTCGCCAGCTGCGAGGCATCGGCCATCGGCAGCGCCAGCATGGTCATGGCGTTGCGCAGCGCACCGTCCATGGTGAGATCGGCCCCTGCGAGCGTCCCGTCTTCCGAGCGCAGGGCGCCGTCCCGCACATAGATGGTGCGGCCCTGCAGATCGAACTGCGTCATCGCGGTCCCGGCCGGCGGCATCGCGTCCGTCACCAGCATTGCGCCATCAAGCCCGCGCGCCGCCAGCGCAACGCGCAGCGAGGCGGGATGGACATGATGCCCATCGACGATGATCCCGAACCGGCTGTGCCGATCCTCCAGTGCGGCGCCGACCATGCCCGGCTCGCGGCTGCCAAATGGCGTCATGGCATTGAACAGATGCGTGAAGCCGCACAGCCCCTCGTCCAGCGCGCGCCGGGTCGCTGTGTAGTCTGCCATGCTGTGCCCCGCCGCCACGATCACGCCCGCCGCGCGCAGCGCCCGGATCGCGCCGGGCGGCACGCATTCCGGCGCCAGCGTCACCAGCCGCCGGCCGCGCCCCGGTCGCGTGAGCAGGGCCATCGCCTCATCGTCGAGCGGACGCATGAAGCGCGCCGCATGGATGCCGCGCCGCTCGACGCTGATGAACGGCCCCTCGATATGAATGCCGAGCACGCCGGGCACGCCCTGCGCGATCGCCGCCTCCACCGCATCCATGGCCTGCGCCACCCTGGCGAGATCGTCGCTGATGAAGGTGGGCAGCAGCCCGGTCGTGCCATGCCGCCGGTGCGCCTGCGCGATGCGGGCGATCGTTTCGACATCCGGCGCGTCGTTGAACAGCACGCCGCCGCCGCCATTGACCTGCGTGTCGATGAAGCCCGGCAGCAGCCAGCCGCCGCCAAGATCCACCGAAGCACCCGCCCCCGCCGCCTCCACGGCGGCGATGCGCCCGCCCTCGATCCGCACGGCAAGGCCCTGCGCGATGCCGTCGGGTGTCACCACATCGGCGCCGGTGAGGATGAGCCCGCTCATAGCGTGCGCGTCACCTTGGAGAGGAACGGCGGCCGGTCCGGGTCATGCCCGCAGGCCCGCGCCAGCCCTTCGGCAAGGCGATAGAAGCTCTGGATCATCGCGATCGCGTCGATAACGGGATGTGCCGCATCCGCCACCGGCAGCCGGATCGCCGCAGGGGTGACGATCTCCCCCTCGCCCGCCGCGATCACCGTGGCGCCGCGCTCGGCGAAAGCCGCGAGCCGCTCGCCAAAGCCCGCCGCCGCCGCATCGGTCGGCGCGAAGGCGAGGATGGGATCGCCCGCGCCGACCAGCGCCATCGGCCCATGCGCCACTTCCGCGCTGCTGAAGGCCTCGGCATGGATCTGCGCCGTCTCCTTGAACTTGAGCGCCGCCTCGCTGGCGATGGGCCAGGTGATGCCGCGCCCGAGCACCAGCAGGCTCTGCGCCGCGCGCAGCGGCTCCACCGCCGCGCTCCAATCCTGCGCCCATGCCGCCTCCAGCGCGGGGCCGATGCCGTCCAGCGCCGCCAGCAGCGCCGCATCCTGCTGCCACTCCACGACCAGATGCGCGATGGCGACGAGCGAGGCGATGAAGCTCTTGGTCGCCGCCACGCTGCGCTCCGCCCCGGCGCGCAGCGGAATGAGGAAATCGGCCAGCTCGGCGAGCGGCGAGCTCTCATCATTGACCATCACGATGAGCCGGGCACCCGCCTCCTTCGCCGCCCGCGCCGTCTCGATCAGGTCCGGGCTGCGGCCGGACTGCGAGATGGCGAGCACCGCCGTGCCCGCGAGGCGCGGGGACGTCGCCTTGTAGAGCGTGGCGATGGACGGGGCCTGGCTGACCACCGGCAGGCGCAGCCGCGTCTCGAACAGCAGCTTGGCGAAGGCCGCGGCATGATCGGACGAGCCCCGCGCGATGGTGAGCGCGAACGGCGGATCGAGCGCGCGCAGATGCGCGGCCGCTTCCCGCACGAGATCGCGATTGGCGGCGATCTGCGCTGCGGCGATGGTCGGCGCCGAGGCTGCCTCGGCAAACATGAGGCTCTTTGTTTCGTTCACGATTCTTCCTTCTTGCCCGCTGCGCATGGAGCCGCGATAGGCTTGCGGCCATGAGCACCGAAACGGTTGACCCCCGCTATAGCCAGATTGATCGCCTGCCCACAAACGAGGCGGTCGAAATCATGCTTGAAGGCCAGCGCGCCGCCATTGCGGCGCTGGCGAGCCAGACCAGCGCCATTGCGGCGGCGGCGGAGGCGGCGGCGGCGCGCCTCGGCGCCACGGGGCGGCTCGCTTATGCCGGCGCCGGCACGTCCGGGCGCGTCGGCGTGCAGGATGGCGTCGAACTGACCCCGACTTATGGCTGGCCAGAGGCGCGGCTGCATTTCTTCCTCGCGGGCGGCATGGATGCGCTCATGCGCGCAGTGGAAGGCGCGGAGGACGACGCTGCCGATGCCCGCCATCAGGTCGCGCAGGCAGCGCTTGGCCCGCAGGACGTGCTCGTCGGCATCGCCGCGAGCGGCCGCACGCCTTTCACCATCGGCGCGATCGAGGAGGCCCGCGCACGCGGCGCGCTCACCATCGCCATCGCCAATAATGCGGGCACGCCGCTGCTCGCCGCGGCCGATCACGCGATCCTGCTCGATACGGGCAGCGAGGCGATTGCCGGCTCCACCCGCATGGGCGCCGGCACCTCGCAGAAGGCGGCGCTCAACCTGCTCTCCACCGCGATCATGCTGCGCCTCGGCCTCGTCTTCCGGGGCCTCATGGTCAACATGCGCATCTCCAACGCCAAGCTGCGCCTGCGCGCCCAAGCCATGGTGAGCGAGATCGCCGGGGTGGACGAAGCGGCGGCGGACGCTGCGCTCGATGCGGCCGGCGGCGACATTCGCCGCGCCATCCTCCATGCGCTCGGCCTGTCGGCGGAGCAGGCCGAGGCGCGCCTTGTGGACGCGCGGGATTTTCATGAGGTCCTTCGCGGCCTGATCGACTGAGGCCGCCTCACTTCGCGGGATCCCCCAGCGTGCGCGCGAAGAAGCGCTCGGCCGCGCGGTAGCTGGCCAGCCAGTTCTCATAGCGGAAGAAATCGTGCCGCTCGTTGGGGAAGCTCAGCTCCTCGAACGGGATGCCCCGCGCCGCCAGCTCGCGCGCCAGCAGCAGCGATTGCTCATGGTCGACATTCTTGTCGTCATCGCCGTGGATGATGAGCACCGGCGAGCGCCACGTCTCGATCGCGCCCATGGGCGAGCTATCCCATTGCCGCTGGTGCGCCTTGGCCTCCTCCTCGGGCGAATAGCCCTTCTCGACCGGCCTGACCATGGCGTGGACGCCGTGCAGATCGACTCCCGCCTTGAACAGGTCGCTGTTCCGCGCGAGTGCGAGGGCCGTCAGATAGCCGCCCCAGCTCCCGCCCCAGATGCCGATGCGCTCGGGGTCGACGTCCGCCTGCCGCGCCAGCCACTGGCCGCCGGCGAGAATGTCGCGATATTCCGCCGCGCCTTCACGGGCCGTATCCGGCGCTTCCCGAAAGGCGCGGCCATAATTGGTGCCGCTGCGGTAATTCACCGAGAGCACGGTATAGCCCTGCGCCGCAAACGCCTGATTGCGCACATAGCTGTTGGAATAATAGCGCGAGGGGTGGAAGCCGGGCAGCATCTGCCGGCGCGGCCCGCCATGGACGAAGACGAGCGCTGGCCGCCGGCCCTTGCCCTTGCCCTTGCCGCGAAACAGCTGCGCGTGAACGTCCACACCGTCGGCGGCCTTGAACACCACCGTCTCGGGCTTCGCATAGTCGCGCACGAACGGAACCGCACCGAGCGGCTTCATGCCATCGACCAGCACCATATGCGCCGGCCGCGCGGCATCGGTCGCGGTCGCGGCGAGCCGTCCGCCGCCGAAGACGGGGCGGAAGACGAAGCGGTCATCCTGCGTCAGCCGGGTCGGCCGGCCGCCGGCAATGGCCGAGCGCCAGAGCTGGCGGCTGTCGAGATTGCCCGCATTCGCAGCATAGACGATGGCCTGCCCATCCGGCGTGGGCGTGAAAGTCTCCACCTCATTGGCATCGGGCGTCAGATCGCGCGGGGTGCCGCCAGTCGCGGGCAGCGCGTAGATGTGCATCCAGCCGGTGCGCTCCCATGGGAACAGCAAATGCCCGGATCGCGTCCAGAACAGGTTGCGCGCGCGCGTGCCACTATACTGGCCGCCCTCGCCCGACGGCGCGGTCCAGACCACGCTTACCGCACCGGTCGCCACATCCGCCACCCGCACGGACCAGAAGGAGGCCGTGCTGTGCGCCAATTTGGCCGGCGGATCGCGAAACTGGATGAAGGCGACTTGGCTGCCATCGGGCGAGAAGACCGGATCGCTCGAATGGCCGAGCGTGGCGCCCAGATAGCGCAGCGTCCCACCCGCAATGTCGATCAGGCCGACGAAGCTGCGCTCCTTGCGCACCTCCCGGAACAGCAGGGCCTTGCCATCGGGCGACCAGCTCAGATCCTCCACCGAACCCGCCACGCTGGCGATCGCCTTCACGTCGCCGCCGTTCCAGACCGAAATCTCGCCCTTGCGCGTGAAGGCCACTCGCGCCCCATCCGGGCTGAACGCGCCGCCATGGCCCAGCCCGATGCGGACGGGCGCCTGCGATCCCCCCACGTCCGCGATGAACAGCGCCTGCGCCGGCGGCTCCACGGCGGCACCGGTGTTGGGCAGGTTGCTCTCGGGAAACTCGACGTCGCCGCCGCGCACGAACAGCATCCGCTTGCCGTCCCGGCTCAGCACCAGATCGGACAGCTCGATCCCGTCATCCTCGCCATAGGCCGTGCGCTGCCGCGCGGGCGCGTCAGGCGCCGCGACCCAGATGTTGCGCCGCCCCGCCCGCACCTCGATCCAGGCGAAGACCGGCGCATCCGCCGCCCCGGCCAAGCATTTCCCTTCGGCCGGCTCGCCGGCCAGCGGAACCAATCCCGCCTTCTCCGCCGCGGTGGAGGCGAACGGCACACTTTATATTTCGGGCACCACCGACGGCGTCGATCCCGCCACCGGCCAGAAGCCGGCAAACGCCAGCATCGGCGCCAAGGTGGTGATGAACAACATCAAGCGGACGGTCG
>JAFKLU010000415.1 GCA_017304105.1 Sphingomonadales bacterium | reverse complement strand
GAACCAGTCGCTGATCGGCGTCACGATCCTCGGTTTCGGCCGATAGAGGATGTCGAGCGGCAGCATCGGCTCCATCGTCTTCTTGAGCAGATATTTGCCCGAGCGGCCGTGGATGCGCTGGCGGACCGGCAACCGCGCCGCAAATTCGATCAGCCGATGATCGAGCAGCGGCTCGCGCGCCTCCAGGCCGACGGCCATGCTCATCCGGTCCATCCTCGTGAGAATGCCACCGGGCAGCCAAATCTTGAGATCGGCATATTGTGCCCGGTCGATCGGGTCGCGCACGGGCGCCTCGCGCATCGCCTTCACATAGCGGTCCTCGGCGCGATGGCCGGAAAGGCCCGCCCTGGCCCCATCCGTGAAAAGCTCGGCGCGCAGCGCGGCAGGCGTGACGCAGACCGAAGTCGCATAGGCCTCGGCGCCGTCGGCCGCGAGCGCGCCGAACAGGTGGCGCCGCACCGGCGCGGGGATGAGCCTCCGCACCATCTGCTCGCGATGGTGGACGAGATGACGGCGATGGCCGGCAAAGCCCTCGTCCGCGCCATCGCCGCAGAGCGCAACCCTGACGCTCTCGCGCGTCAGCTCGCAGACGCGATAGATCGCCAGCGCGGAGGCATCGGCAAAGGGCTCGTCGAAATGGGCGGCGACCGTGTCTATGAGGCCGAAATCGTCCGGCGAGGCGACGCGCGTGCGATGATCTGTGCCGAAGCGGCGCGCGATCCGTTCGGCCTGTTGCGCCTCGTCGAGCGCCGCAGCGTCGAAGCCGATCGTGCAGGTGGTCACGGGCTTGCTGCTTGCCTCGGCCATCAGCGCGGCAACGATGCTGCTGTCCACGCTGCCGGAAACCATGGCGCCGAGCGGCACGTCCGCCGCCATGCGCGAGCGCACGGCATCGCGCAGGCGGGCGAGCAGCTCAGCTTCCAGATCGGCCTGTTTGCCCTTGGCGCGATCGGCGAAGCTGATGTCCCAATAGCGCCGTGGCGCGGGCAGCGACCGTCCACGAATCGCGAGCAGCGCCTCCCCTGCCCCCAGCTTATTCACGCCGCGCACGACCGCGCTATCGTCCGGCACATAGCCGAGAGCGAGATAATCCTCGATCGCGGTCAGCTCCGGCGCGCGGCGCAGCAGCGGATGGGCGAGCAGGCCCTTGAGCTCCGAGGCGAAGATGAGGCTTCCGTCGGCGAGGCTCGCATAATGCAGCGGCTTCACGCCAAGCCGATCGCGCACCAGCCAGAGCGACTGGGTGCGCGCATCATGGAGGGCGAAGGCAAACATGCCGTGCAGCCGCTCGACCACCGCCTCGCCCCATTGCCGCCAGCCATGCAGGATGACCTCGGTATCGCTTTGCGTGCGGAAGTGATGACCCCGCGCCTCCAGTTCCGCGCGCAACTCCCTGAAATTATAGATCTCGCCATTGAAAGTGACGACGATCTCGCCTTCGGGCGTCGCCATGGGCTGGGCGCCGTCGCCGGGATCGATGATCGACAGGCGCAAATGGCCAAGGCCTGTGCCCGGCGCGCTCCAGATGCCCGATCCGTCCGGGCCGCGATGCCGCATCGGCGCGAGCATCGCGCGCACCCGCGCCTCCTCGACCGGCTTGGCCGTCTCGACATGGAAGATGCCCGCGATCCCGCCCATGGCCGGCGCCTAGCGGATCGCGAGGCTGCGGTCAGCCAAATCTTCCATCCTGCATAGCGCCGCGCCCCCTCACGCTTCGTCGATCAGCATCTCGGGCGCAGGGACATGCCCGAGAAAGGCGGCCGGGCTGGCGCTGGCGCCATAAGCACCGGCCATGAAGATCGCGACCAGATCGCCCGGCGCAATGTCCGGCAGCGCAACGGCATCGCCCAGCCGGTCGAGCGGCGTGCAGAGGCAGCCGACCACCGTCACCGGCTGTTCCGCCGCCGCTTCCCCGAACCGGTTGGCCAGCGCGAGCGGATAATTGCGGCGCACCACCGTGCCGAAATTGCCGCTCGCCGCGAGCTGGTGATGCAGCCCCCCGTCGACCACGGCGAAGCGCTCGCCCTGGCTCAGCTTCACGTCCACCACGCGGGTCAGATACACGCCAGCTTCGGCAACGAGATAGCGCCCCAGTTCCAGCGCGAAAGCGCTGCCCGCCATGCTGTCCGGGCGCGCGGCAAGCGTCTCGCCCAGCGCCGCGCCAATGGCGGCAATGTCGAGCGGCACGTCCCCGGCGAAATAGGGCACGCCAAAGCCACCGCCCAGATTGACCAGCGGGGGCACCTCTCCCACCTCATCCGAAAGCCGCGCGGCGAGCGCCACGGTCTGCGCCTGCGCGGCGATGATCGCCTGCGCATCGAGCGCCTGCGATCCCGCGAAGATATGCCAGCCGCGCCAGTCCGCACCGGCCGCGATCACCTGTCTGGCCAGCGCGCCGGCCCGCTCGGCGTCGATCCCGAACGGCTTGGCCCCGCCGCCCATGCGCATGCCCGAGCCCTCGAGCCCGAAGTCCGGGTTGCCGCGCACCGCAAGGCGCGGCCGCACGCCGATCCGGTCTGCGATAGCAAGCGCCCGGCCTGCCTCTCCCTCCGATTCCAGATTGATCGTGACGCCCGCGCGCAGCGCCGCTTCCAGCTCGCGCCCGGTCTTGCCCGGCCCGGCAAAGCTGATCTCCTGCGGAGCCATGCCGGCCGCCAGCACCGCCGCCAGCTCGCCCGAGGACGCGATGTCGAACCCGTCGACCAGTCCGCGCATCAGCGCCAGCAGCGGCGGGAAGGGATTGGCCTTCATCGCATAATGAATGCCGATCGCGTCCGGCATTGCGGCGCGCAGGGCCGCGATCCGGCGACGGATCATCGCGCCGTCATAGGCAAAGAACGGTGTCTCCCCGGCCTCATCCGCCAGCGCCGCCACGCCGCGCCCGCCGATCAGCAGCATGGCGTTCTCGGCCTCGAAGCCGGGCGGGATCGGCCCCATCGGCTTCACCTTCATGGCCGCCCCTCCCCCGCCATGGCGGCGAGCGCCACGCGGTCGATCTTGCCATTGGGGTTGTGCGGCATCTCCGCCACGATGCGGATCTCGGCGGGCTGCATGAAGCTCGGCAGATTGTGGCGCAGGCTGCCGCGCAGCCGATCGAGCAGCGCATCGCGGTCCGTCTCGCAGAGCGCCGCGTCGCCACGCACGAAGAGGATGATCGCCTGCCCCAGCCGCGTATCGGGACGGCCGAGCGCGCTCGCCTCGGCGACGCCCGCGACAGCCAGCGCGGCTTCCTCGATCTCGCTGGGGGAGATGCGATTGCCCGCGCTCTTGATCATCGCGTCGTCGCGCCCGACGAAGCGCAGCAGGCCCTCGCCATCGCGCACCACCGTATCGCCCGACCAGACCGCCGTGCCTCCGCAGGCGGACGCGGGCGGCGCGGGCCGAAAGCGCTGCGCCGTGCGCTCCGGATCGCGCCAATAGCCCTGCGCCACCAGCGGCCCGGCATGGACCAGCTCGCCCGGCTCGCCATCCTCGGTGAGTGATCCATCGGGGCGCACCACCAGAACCTCGGCATCGGGAATGGCGCGGCCGATGCTGTCCGGCTGATCGGCGAGCAGGGCCGGCAGCAGATAGGTGGAACGGAACGCCTCGGTCAGGCCGTACATGGCGAAGATGTCGACCCCCGGAAAAGTCTCGCGCAGGCGGGCGATCAGCGGCCGGCTGAGCGCGCCGCCGCTGTTGGTGATCCGCCTGAGCGGGGCGCGCGCCTCCACCGGCCAGTCCGCCTCCACCAGATGCACCCAGAGCGGCGGAACGCCGGCCAGCGTGGTAATCCGTTGCGCCGCGCAGGCCTTCACCACGTCGCGCGCCAGCAGATAATCGAGCGGCACGACGCAGCCGCCCGCCCACCAGGTGGAGA
This sequence comes from Sphingomonadales bacterium, assembly GCA_017304105.1. GTDB lineage: Bacteria > Pseudomonadota > Alphaproteobacteria > Sphingomonadales > Sphingomonadaceae > Sphingobium. Next base: position 9,092 of record JAFKLU010000415.1, on the reverse strand, counting down.
AGAGCTGGTTCTGGCCATAATCGAAGCTGAGCGGCAGCAAGGCAAGCGTGCGATCCTGCGGCGTGAGGCCAAGATAGGTGGCGACGGAGCGCGCCCCGATCATCAGATTGGCATGGCTGAGCATCACGCCCTTGGGCCGCCCGGTGGAGCCGGAGGTGTAGAGGATCTCGACCAGCGCATCGGGACCGGCCTCGCTCGACGGCAGCTTCGCCCCGGCGTCATCCAGCAGGATCGCCTCGATCTCCGCCTCGTCGCGGCGCACCACGCCCTCGGGCACGTCTCCGGGCTCGAGCGTGGCGAAGCGCGCGGGCGCCGAAACCAGCATCGCGGCGCCGCTGTCGGCAAGGATATGGGCGATCTGCGCGCGCTTGAGCAGCGGATTGGCCGGCACATAGACCATGCCCGCCCGCGCCACGGCGAGCGGCAGAACGGCCGCCGCCAGCCCCTTGGGGAGCCAGGCGGCGATGCGGCTGCCGGCCGGGAAGCCCTGCCTCGCGATCCAATGAGCCAGCCGCCCGGTCATCTCTTCCAGCGCCTCGTAGGAGAAGCGGCCGAACTTGCCTTCGAGCGCGGTCGCCTGAGGCGCGCCATGCTGCGGCAGATGGTCGAGAGGGGCTAGCATCGCGCCCGCCCTTAACATGATCGATGCGATTGTGGGATATTCGTCGCGGCCCTGAAGATGGCGGCGAGCGACGGCGCCGCCTCAGCATCCCGCCCGCTTTTCAAAGTCATCCAAACCCGCTAGTCGCGGCGCCCATGCGCATGACCCAACCCACGCACGAGTCAGCCGATGCGGCGCTGCGCGACGCGCTGGCCGAGACTCTGGGCCTCGATGCCGATCGCGTCGCCGCTTTCCATGCGGACACCGCCCTGTTCGGCGCCCTGCCCGAGCTCGATTCCATGGCCGTCGCCACCCTGCTCACCGATATCGAGGACCGGCTGGACATCGTGATCGACGATGACGACATCGATGGGGAGGTCTTCGAGACCTATGGCTCGCTGCTGTCGTTCGTAGCGCGCAAGCTGGTGGACAAGGCCGGCTAGGTTGCCCGACCGGATGGCCACACGCCCGTAGCGTTAGCGCCTTTCCATCCCATCGGAACTGCTCCGCGCTGATTTGCGCGTCCTCGGCGCGCGCGCATGGCGCGTATCGCCCGCATCCGTAGGGGCGACCGATGCCCCCTGCAAAAACCGCAATCGTGCGTTCGTCCTTTGCGTTTGCTGCCCCCTAGAGCTTCCCCCAAGCTCGGTGGGCATAACAGAACAGGATGCTGGACAAGGCTCCAATCGCAGAAATGCCAAGGAGATTGTTCGTGACTAAATTTCGCTTCGCCACCGCGCTTCTGGCGCTTTCGCTCACCGCCCCGGCCATCGCCAAGGAAGCTCCCAGCAGCTTCACGCACCAGGGCGTGACCTACAAGTACACCGTCACCAACATCAGCGACACGCGCCGCGTGATCGAGGGCGTCGCCACGCCGGGCAACACCTTCCGCCTCGTCGTCTCGGGCGGCCGGGTGTACGGCACCTCGAACGGTGTGCCGGTTTCCTTCTCGGTCGAGGAGGCCCGCGGCATGGCCAACACTGGTGCGCCGTCCGTCAAGGTTGCGGTTCGCTGATCTAGCGCCCCACTCGTCCGGCAAGGCAAGGGCGCCCTGCATCGCGCAGGCCCCGGACATGTCGTGCCGGCCTGCAGACGAGCGGGGATCCATCGCCCGCGCCGCCCTCGCGAGAGGGCGGCGCAGGAGATGGGTCCCCGTTGTTCCTCAGCTTATGCCGATCAGGCGTGCGCCATCGCCTCGAAATCGGCCTCGGCCAGAAAGCGCTCGGCGTCGAGCGCGGCCATGCAGCCCATGCCGGCTGCGGTGACGGCCTGGCGATAGACCTTGTCGGTCACGTCTCCCGCCGCGAACACGCCGGGGATATTCGTCCGGCTGGAGCCCTTCTCGACCACCAGATAGCCCTCGTCGAGCGGCAGCTTCCCCTCGAACAGTTCGGTCGCGGGCTTATGGCCGATGGCGACGAAGGCACCATCGGTCGGCAGATGGCTCTTCTCGCCCGTAACGGTGTCGACGAGATCGACGCCGACCAGCCCCTCGGGATTACCGCCACCCACGAACTTCTCGACCGCCTTGTTCCACAGCACCTTGATGTTCGGATGCGCAAAGAGGCGATCCTGCAGGATCTTCTCGGCGCGAAAGGAATCGCGGCGGTGGATTAGCGTGACGTCATGGCTGTGATTGGTGAGGTAGAGCGCCTCCTCGACGGCAGTGTTGCCGCCGCCGATGACCACCACCTTCTTGCCGCGATAGAAGAAGCCGTCGCACGTCGCGCAGGCGCTCACGCCCTTGCCCTGCAACAACATCTCGCTCTCCAGCCCGAGCCACTTGGCCTGCGCGCCGGTCGCTATAACGAGCGTGTCGCCATAATATTCCGTGCCGCCATCGCCCGTCAGCTTGAACGGGCGCCTGGAGAGATCGACATCGACGATGTGGTCATACATCATCTGGGCGCCAACATGCTCGGCCTGCGCCTGCATCTCTTCCATCAGCCAGGGGCCCTGGATCACGTCGCGGAAGCCGGGATAATTCTCGACATCGGTGGTGATGGTGAGCTGGCCGCCGGGCTGGATGCCCTGCACCACGATCGGCGCCATGCCCGCGCGCGCCGCGTAGATAGCGGCCGAAAGACCGGCCGGCCCGGAGCCGAGGATGATCATGCGCGAACTGTGCGTAGCGGCCATGGACGTGCCTTTCGTTTGAATTCGAATTGTTTCAGCGGCGATTAATCGATCGCAGGACGATTTCCCAGCACTTAAGAATAGCGCAGGGCAAAGCAAGGGCGCACGGGGGAGATTAGATTTCGCGGCGGCAAGCTGGCCTTTCGGCCGCGCCGAACAAAGCTGCTCGCCTCAGTCGATCATCGAGGGAAGCGAATCGAAGCCTTGCTTCAACACCGCGCCCCACTCACGCGAAATCTTCGAAAATTCAGGATCATCCGCCTCGATCCTGCGGCGCAGGCTGAAGCGATATTCGTCCCGCGGGATGATGCTGAGATCGAGCGGCATCCCCACGGACAGGTTGGAGCGGAGCGTCGAATCCATCGAGACGCACAGCGCCTTGGCCGCGTCCGAGAGCGATGTGGTCGGCCTGATCATGCGGTCGAGGATGGGCTTGCCATATTTATGCTCGCCGATCTGGAAGAAGGGCGTATCCGCCGTCGCCTCGATGAAATTGCCCTCGGAATAGATCATGTAGAGCCGCGGTTTTCCGCCCCGGCGCTGGCCGCACACGAGGATGCTCGCGTGCAGCGAGACATCACCGGCGACCATGCCGCTGCGCATCTCCACCTGCACCTCCTTCATCGCCTCTCCGACGAGATGCGCCACGCGGTGCAGGGACGAACAGTTTAGGATGGTCTCGACATCCGGATCTTCGACCGAATCCTTGATGGCGCGCGAGACCTTCGCCTTCACTTCCTGCGTGATGGACAGATTGCCCGAGCAAAGCAGCGCGATCGCCCGCTCGCCGGGCTTCTCGTAGGTGAAGGTCTTGCGGAACATCCCGATATTATCGAGCCCCGCATTGGTCCTGGTGTCCGAAAGCATCACGAGGCCGGCTTCGACCCGCAACGCCACGCAATATGTCATTCCTGCGCCCTCTTGGCCGATCAGGCAGCTCGGTGCCGCCCGCGACTCACTGTTGCGTCTGTGTCTGTGCCGTGCCGTCTACCGGAAGCGCGGCGATCTGAACATCATAGGAAAGGCGAGCGTCCGCCCCCGGCAGCATGACCCCGCGAATTGGCGCGGCATCTGCGGCATCAAGGCCACAACAAAGGCGCACATGGCCATCGATCGGGCAGCGCCCCAACGTGCAGTCGAAGCCGACCCAGCCCAGCCCTTCGAGCCACGCCTCGGCCCAGGCGTGCGGATCATGCTCGCTGTCCGGTCGCTCGGGATCGCGCAGATAGCCCACCACATAGCGCGCCGGTATGCCCAGGCTGCGCACCGCCGCGATGAAGATATGCGCCTGATCCTGGCAGACCCCCGCCTTCTGCGCATAGGCCTGCGCGGCGCTCGTATTGGCATGTGTCGCGCCCGCCCGATAGGCAACCTCTTCGGCCACGAGGCCCATCAGCGCATGGAGGGTGGCAAGCGGACCCTCGGGGCTTTTCGCGCGCTGGCCCAGCTCGGCCAGCGCCTCGTCGATCTCGGTGAGCGGCGTTGCGCGCAGGAACATGGGCACATGGGCGGACGCGGCTCACCATCCCCCGGCGGCAGCACGCCGGCGCAATCATATGTGGTCGCCACGCCTTGCGCCACGATCGTCACCGCCTCGATGCGCGAGCCCGCCCGCCACAGGGCCTCCGCATCGCCATAGCCATTGGTCGTCCATCGCTCGATCGGCTGGTCGTTCACACTGACCGACCAGCTCTCGATCGTCTGCGCTCTATTGCTGGCGGGCATGAGCCGCAGCCGCATGATCACGCCGGCGGCGGGCTCGCCATACTCATAGCGCGTTTCGTGGCGGATGCTGATGCGCATTCTTGTCGTTCGCTTTCCCGATCAGCCGAAATGATAGGCTTCGGCGATTTCCAGACCCAGCCTGTTGCACTGCACGATCTTGCCCTGGATCGTCTCGTGCAAGCCCCTGACGAAAATCTCGTCGCTGTTGCTCCGGGACAGGGTCTCGACCATTTCCTCGGAGCGCAGATTAGCCGCCGTGCGGGTGCCATGCCAATGGGCAAGGCGCTGGAGGCGATAGGCGATCTGATCGAAACAGTAGAGCACGCTGCGCGGAAACTGGCGGTTGAGCATCAGGAAATCGGTGATCTGGCGGGGCGAATAGGAGCCGCCATAGACATGGTGATAGGCGCGGCTACCGGACAGCGCATGGAGCACGGACGTCCATTGATAATGGTCGCGATGGCCGCCCACCACCTCGGTCTCCGGCAGCAGGACGTAATATTTCACGTCGAGCAGCCGCAGGGTCATCTGCGCCCGCTCCAGCGCGCCGCCCGCGCGCAAAAAATCGTGCCCCTCATTGCGCAGATGGCCGCTCTCGGTTGCGCCGCGGAAAGTCATCGCGCGGTTCTTCACCCAGTCGATCAGCTCGGCGAAATCACGGCGCGCATCGGCCACGCCATAGGTTTCCAGCTTGCGCCAGCCCTCGTTGAGCGCCTCCCACATCTCCTGCGTGAGCGCGGTGCGCACCGACTTCGCATTGGCCCGCGCCCGGCCAAGGCACGCGCGGATGGAAGACGGATTGTCCGGGTTGAGCATCAAATGCTCGACAATGTCGCTCTCGCGAATGACCCCATCCCTGCCGAACACGTCCTCGCAGCCCGTCACCTGCACGACGGAGCGCCACTCGTCGCGCATCGTGGCGCCGGGCAGGATGGTCATGCGCTGGCCCATGGTGAGCAGGCGCGCGGTGGATTCGGCCCGCTCCATGTAGCGTGCCATCCAGAACAGATTCTCGGCGGTGCGGCTCAGCATGGATCGGCTCCCCTCGCCTTGCGGTGTTCGTTCCGGCTCATCGCAGCACCCACGTGTCCTTGACGCCGCCCCCCTGGCTGGAATTCACCACCAGCGATCCTTCCGCGAGCGCCACGCGCGTGAGCCCGCCCGGCACCAGCCGGATGTCCCTGCCGACCAGGCAATAGGGGCGGAAGTCGACATGCCGCTGCACCAGCCCCGCCGGCCCCAGCGTGGGCGAGGCGGAAAGGTCGAGCGTCGGCTGCGCGATGAACTCGCCGGGGTTGGCGCGGATGCGCGCGGCGTATTTCTCGATCTCGTCGGCGCTGGCCTGGGGGCCGATCAACATGCCGTAGCCGCCCGAGCCATGGACCTCCTTCACCACCAGAGCGGCGAGATGGGCCATCACATGCTCATAGTCCGCCTGCCGCCCGCACTGCCATGTCGGCACATTCTGCAGGATCGCCGTCTCGCCCAGATAGAAGCGGATCATCTCCGGCACATAGACGTAGATGGCCTTGTCATCCGCGATGCCCGAGCCGGGCGCCGAGCAGAGCGTGACGCCACCCGCGCGATAGGCGTGGAAGAGGCCGGGCACGCCCAGCAGGCTGTCCGGCCGGAAGGCAAGCGGATCCAGATAATCGTCGTCAATGCGGCGATAGATCACGTCCACGCGCGTGGGGCCGCAGGTGGTCTTCATATAGACCAACCCCTCATCCACGAAGAGATCGGCCGGCTCCACCAGTTCAACGCCCATCAGGTCCGCCAGATAGCTGTGCTCATAGTAAGCGCTGTTCAGTGAGCCGGGCGTCAGCACCACCACCGTGGGCTGGCCCTTGCAGGCGGGCGGCGCCACTTCCTGCAGCGTGCGCAGCAACTGGCTGGGATAATTGTCCACCGGCGCCACCCGCTCCCGCGCGAACAGCTCCGGGAACATGCGCGTCATGATCTCGCGGTTCTCCAGCATGTAGGAGACGCCGGAGGGGGTGCGGCAATTATCCTCCAGCACCATGAAATCGGACAGGCCGGTGCGGACGATGTCGATGCCGACAATATGGCTGTAAACGCGCCCCGGCGGCGAGAAGTTCGCCATTTCCGGCTTGTAGGCCTTGTTCTGGTAGACGATGTCCGCGGGCACGATGCCGGCGCGGATGATCTCGCCGCGATGATAGACGTCGTGCAGGAAGGCGTTCAATGCTGCGGCGCGCTGGCGGATGCCCGCCTCCAGCCTCTGCCACTCCATCGCCGTGAACACGCGGGGCAGCAGGTCAAAGGGGATGAGCCGCTCCGGGTCGCCGCCTTCCCCATAGACCGCGAAGGTGATGCCGATGCGCCGGAAGATCGCTTCCGCCTCGCCGAGCCGTCGATGCAGCCCCTCTATGCCTGTCTCTTCCACCCATTGCTGGACGACCGCGTAGCAATCGCGAACATCCCCGTTTTCGCCCAGCATTTCGGAAAAGGTCATAGGCTCCTGTTTTTCTCGGCCCTTTGTGCGTTGCAACATACTGCGTTGCGCGAACGCAAAATCAAGCACAAAAAGACATGGCCGCCCGCCTTGTTTCGCGGGCGGCCCAACAGGTTCAAATCAGGCCGCTTTCTGAGTGGTCAGGCGGGCATAGCCGAGGAAATGATTGGCGACGTGCGGATCAATGCCCGCCACCATGCGCTCCACCTGCTGCACGAGGGTCTCGCTACGCGCGGCGGCAGTTGGGGTCACCTGCTCGAAGGCCATTGCCCACCTGCCGAAGACGCGCGGCTGATTCTCCTTCCGGCCCAGCACCACAAGCGCGCGGTGGCGCGGGTCCAGACCGATCCGGGCAAAAGTCGCCTCCACCTTGGCCGTCGGCCCTTCGATATGCTGCAGAAAGCGACGGCCGTTGAACAACAGGAAGCCGGTGATCTCGTTGCGCGGATTGTTGTAGCGCGAAGCGGCCAGAATGCGCTCAATCTCCGAATCCGCCATCTGCGGATGCCGCGTGCTGATATAGGTGAGTTGAAGGAATTGCGCAGTCATGATGATTCCCATTCAATTTGCTGGACGGCCAAGCCGTTTGCGTGCATTTAGAGCGACAAGATGGAACAGCGGTTAATCCTCCGCCTTACGCGACTTACGCGCCCTTAGGCGCGAAACATGCGGTTGCCGCAGGCGGCACCCTGCGCCTAAGGGCCTCTATCAAACCCACAGAGTCGAAAACCAAGCCGGGCAAAGTCGGCGCAGCCTGACCGTCCCCTTTCCGGCGAACGACGAAATGCAGATCCCATGATGCTGAGCGATCCTTCCCGCAAATACCGCCCCTTCCCGCAGGTCGACCTGCCGGACCGGCAATGGCCCTCCCGCACGATCACCAAGGCGCCGCGCTGGCTCTCCACTGACATGCGCGATGGCAACCAGGCCCTGATCGACCCGATGGACACGGAGAAGAAGACCCGCTTCTTCGACATGCTGGTGCGCATCGGCCTCAAGGAGATCGAGGTCGGCTTCCCGAGCGCGGGCGCGACAGAATTCGATTTCATCTCCGGGCTGGTCCAGTCCGGCCGCATTCCTGACGACGTGTTCGTCCAGGTGCTGACGCAGGCGCGGCGCGATCTCATCGAGCGCACGTTCGAGAGCCTGCGCGGCGCGCCCCGCGCGATCATCCATGTCTACAACGCGGTCTCGCCCGCCTGGCGGCGCATCGTGTTCAACATGGACCGGCCGCAGATCAAGCAGATCGCCATCCACGCGGCCAAGATCATCCGCGACGAGGCGGCCAGGCAGCCAAATACGGACTGGCATTTTGAATATAGCCCCGAGACCTTCTCCACCGCCGAGCTGGATTTCAGCCTGGAGTGCTGCGAGGCGGTGATGGACATTCTCCAGCCCACGCCGGAGAAGCCGATCATCTTCAATCTGCCCGCGACGGTCGAGGCGGCGACGCCGAACATCTACGCCGATCAGGTCGAGTGGTTCGGCCGCCATATCAGCAACCGCGAGTCAGTCGTCATCTCGCTGCACACGCATAATGATCGCGGCACCGGGGTCGCGGCGTCCGAGCTGGGCCTGATGGCCGGCGCCGACCGCGTCGAGGGCTGTCTGTTCGGCAATGGCGAGCGCACCGGCAATGTCGATCTGGTGACGCTGGCGCTCAACATGTACACGCAGGGCGTCAACCCCGGTCTCGACTTCTCCAACATGGAGGAGATCGTGCAGACGGTGACCTACTGCAACCAGCTGCCGGTCCATCCGCGCCATCCCTATGCGGGCGATCTGGTGTTCACCGCCTTCTCCGGCTCGCACCAGGACGCGATCAAGAAGGGCTTCGCGCTGCAGGAACAGCGCAATGACGAGCAGTGGGACGTGCCCTATCTGCCGATCGATCCGGCCGACATCGGCTGCTCCTACGAGGCGGTGATCCGCGTCAATTCGCAGTCCGGCAAGGGCGGCGTCGCCTGGGTGCTCGAACAGGACAAGGGACTGCGCCTGCCCAAGCGGCTCCAGGCCGACTTCTCGCGCCACGTCCAAGCGTTCGCCGACCAGACCAGCCGCGAACTCAACGCCGACGACATCTGGCGGCTGTTCGAGCGGACCTATCTGTCGGGCGACTGGGACCGCCTGAAGCTGCAGGCCTATGACGAGACC
>JAFKLU010000414.1 GCA_017304105.1 Sphingomonadales bacterium | reverse complement strand
CCCAATGATCAGGCCGCGCTGGATGCGTTGGCCGCCCTCTTCCCCGGCCGCACGATCATCGGCCTGCCCTCCGACGCTATCCTGCGCGGCGGCGGCAGCTTCCACTGCATGAGTCAGCACCTGCCCGCCGCATGACGCCGCTTGCTGGTATGCGCGGCGAATTGACCTTGGCCGCCATCCTTGCCAGCCTGCCGATCAGGATCTGGGTCTGGCGCTTCGCGCAAACCGCATTATCTGCTGGCGCAGCATCGCAATCAGGATCGCAGAGTCGATGAGCAAAGTCACCGTCGCCGCCCTCCAGCTCGCCTTCTCGGACGACGAGGCGGACAATATCGCGCTCGTCGAGGAGCATGTCGCCAAGGCCGCCGCGCGCGGCGCCAAGATCATCCTGCCTCCCGAGCTGTTCGAAGGCCCCTATTTCTGCACCGTCGAGGAAGAGGCGCTCTTCTCCCGCGCCCGCCCGGTCGGCGAACATCCCGCTGTGCTCGCCATGCAGCGGATCGCGAAGGCGCAAGGCGTCTATATCCCGACCAGCTTCTTCGAGCGCGACGGCCAGCATCATTATAACTCGCTCGCCATGATCGACGACGAGGGCGAGATCATGGGCATCTATCGCAAGAGCCATATCCCCGATGGGCCGGGCTATGAGGAGAAATATTATTTCCGCCCCGGCAACAGCGGCTTCAAGGTGTGGAAAACGAAATATGCCACCATCGGCGTGGGCATCTGCTGGGATCAATGGTATCCGGAGTGCGCGCGCATCATGGCGCTGATGGGGGCCGATCTGCTTTTCTATCCGACCGCGATCGGCTCCGAGCCTTACGATAGCGAGTTGGACACCAGCCGCATGTGGCGACGCGCGATGCAGGGCCATGCCGTCTCGAACTGCATGCCCGTCATCGCCGCCAACCGGATCGGCGAGGAAAGCTCGGCGGCGGGCACACAGAGATTCTACGGCCACAGCTTCATCACCGACGAATGGGGCGACCTGATCGCCGAAGTGGAGGACTGGCAGACGGGCGCGCTCGTCGCTACGCTGGACCTGGACCAGGCGCGCACGCATCGCGCCGGCATGGGCTTTTTCCGCGATCGCCGGCCGGATCTCTATGGGCGGCTCGTGCAGGATATCTGACGTAGTTCTTTGTGAAGGAGAGAAGAATGACCGTTGCCCGCCTCTACATCATTCCCGCCGCCGAAGGCAAAAGCGCTGAGATGGAATCCGCGCTGATCGCCCTCTCGAAGCTGGTTTCCGCCGCAGACGGCAGCGAAGGCGTCGAGTTGCTGCGCGACCTCGGCAACGAGCATCGCTTCATCTTCATCGAAAAGTGGGTGAGCGAGGAGCATCACGCCAAGGGCCTTGCGAGCCTGCCCGAAGGCGCGCTGGACGGCGTGCAGGATGCTGCGGGCGGACCGCCGGACGGGTCTTATTACGACTATATCGTGGCGTAATTCCACATCGCGGGCAGGCCGCTTCGATCACCTATCGCAGATGATCGGATGTCCCTGCCCGCCCAGTTCGTGAGGCGGACCGTTTGAGCGCCGCCGGCCGGTCTGAGCCTCACCAGACGGACATCCGAAACTGCCATCCACCAGCGGATGGCTCGCCCCTCATCCGGCGGACGCTCAGCTCCGGGGGCGCATCCCGTCACGCAACGCCACCGCCCGCGCGAACACTGCCTCGAACATTGCCACCGTCAGACGGCCGGTGTTCGTATTGTAGCGCGAGCAATGATAGCTATCGAGAAGGGTGCGTCCCCCCGGCATCGGATGTTCGGCGAGGTGAGCAAAGCGGGCCTTGCTCAGCTGCCCTCCGAGCGCCCGCACGGCCGACTGATGCGCGATCTGGCCGAGGGCGATGACAATGCGCGCGTTCGGCAGAGCGGCGAGACCGGCCGCGAGATAGCGCCCGCAGGTCTGGACTTCGCCCGGCAGCGGCTTGTTCTGCGGCGGCAGGCATTTGACCGCATTGAGAATCGCGCAGTCGACCAGAGCGAGACCGTCGTCGGCGCGCGCCGCATAAGCGCCGCGACTGAGCCCGAACTTGCCAAGGGTGGCGAACAGCAATTCCCCCGCATAATCGCCGGTGAACGGGCGGCCGGTGCGGTTGGCGCCATGCTTGCCGGGTGCCAGGCCAACGATCACGATCCTTGCGGCAGGATCGCCAAAGGCCATGACCGGCGCATTCCACCAGTCGGGATGCTCCGCGCGGCAGGCCTGACGAAAGGCGACGAGGCGCGGGCAGAGCGGGCAGTCGCGCGGCGGCTCGGTTAGCGGCACGGGACTGACGATGGGACTGGCCAGGCTCATTCCGGCGCGATAGGCCGCGCAGGATGAACAAGGCAAGGATCTGGACCGGCGACTATGTCTATGCGGTCGGCATCGGCTCGAATCGCGCGCTCTCGCATCGGCTTGGGCCGCGCGCCATCGTCCGGGCCAGCTTCGCCGCGCTCGACGAAGCGCCGCTGACGCTGGTGGCCCGATCGCCGGTCATCGCCACCCGGCCCCTCGGCCCCTCGGCGCGCACCTATGCCAATGCCGCCGCGCTCGTCTCGACGCCGTTGCCGCCGCTTGCCATGCTCGACAGGCTCCAGGCGATCGAACATCGCTTCCACCGCCGCCGTTACCGCCGCTGGGGGGCGCGCACGCTCGATCTCGACCTGCTGCTCTGGTCCGGCGGCCCCGTGCAGAGCAAGCGCCTCACCGTCCCCCACCCCGCCCTGCGCGCGCGCGCCTTCGTCCTGACGCCACTCCGCACCATCGCGCCCGGCTGGCGCGATCCGATCACCGGGCGAACCATCGCGCAGCTCGCAGCGCAACTCGCGAAGCCCAAGCCGGTTGACCGCACGCGCCGCGCTCTTTAGGGGTCCGCACAGCCCAAGCGCTGTGCGGGCCCTTAGCTCAGTCGGTAGAGCAACTGACTTTTAATCAGTAGGTCGCTGGTTCGAATCCAGCAGGGCTCACCAAAAATCAATGGATTAGCACCACGTGGCTCTTGCATTTTCCCAATCTTGAAATTGCATTGGGAGATTTCTGTGGGTTGCCAGAATCCCTTTGTGCAGAGTGAGAGGGCAGCCAGTTTGACATGGAACGACGACAGCTTGCCTTAGGGCCTCGCAACAACATCCGAAAGTCGGATGATCCGAACAGTCCGCTTATGACGCCCAATGTCGATAAACTGACGCGAGTTTAGGCTGCTTGGCCAAATTTGGACTTTCGACATGGCCCTTGATTTCTGACGTTTACTTCACGCCGCTCATTTCGAGCTTTCCGGGAGCCGAAGTCAGGAAATCAGCGCAACGCTTGCGTTCTCGACAGGCTCGACGGCTGCTCGAACCGAACGGGTGGATGTGAAGATAAAGCGCCCTTCCTCCCGCATATTTCCAACGATGTGTAAGTAGCCGAATTTGTCATTGCGGCCTATCGCTCAGAAAACTGGCTCGGATTATATTGGAAGCTTTCGCCCCAGGTCATGACCAGCGCCGGATAGGGGATACCGAACAGGCGATTGTAGCTCTGCGTATAATCTTCCCGATGTGCCACGCTGTGCCCCATCTCATTCTCATGGCCGCTGATGATGAGCGCGGGGTTGATACCGCGTACCAGCCGATCAAGCGGCACCGCCCAGATGTTTGGCAGCAGCACGTCAACCTTGCGATCGCGTGCGATAGACGAGATCCAGTCGAAGTCGCCACCGGGCGCGTCCTCCTGCCATTGGTCGCCAGTCTGTGCGATCGTAAGCCCCTCCGGCGTCGTCACGAGGGTGATGTTGTTCAGCACTTCGTCCTGATGGCCGGGATAGGCGACGATCTTCAACTTCTGCCTGCCGGACTGGACCAGCAGGTCATGGACATGCCTTGTACTGCGCTCAAGCACAGTGATCGCGCCCATGAGGCCGGGCTGGTCTGCCCACAGCTGTTCCGGCGCGACGACCGGCTTCTTCGCCTTCAGGAAGCGCCGAACGACATCGAGATCAGCATGATCGGGATGCCGATGACTGATGAACAGAGCGTCACATTGCCTGGAGATCCGGTCGATCAGCTCTGGCGGGATGACAAAACCATGCTGCGGCGCGCCCGCCACGATGTCGAATGCGAAGGTGACGGTCGGCGTGCGAACCAAGAAGCCGTGATTGTAAAGCTTCCAGATACGCACGCCCTGCGTGACTTTGGTCTGCTCAATTTCCGCCACGGCGCGCTCCATGCGCGCGCGATACCACGCCAGAACCAACGGCTTCTGCGGTGCCGACTTAATGTGGAGGATATCGTCGATTCTGATCAGTGCCGCGCGACGCAAGGGATGTTCGACCAGGGTCGGCTTGTAGTTACCCAAGGTGAAATCCACCCATTGCAGCGAATGGTCGATCCATTCGTCCGGCGCGTCCTGCAGTTCCGGCGCCGTGAACAGCCGACGGGCCGAAGTGACAAAGCCCGGCTTCGGCCCGTCTTCCGGAATCTGACTGTTCGGCGTGAAATGGCCCGCTCCCTTCCGAGCGGCATCGGCCGGAACGCCGACACTGGCGAGGAACGACGCGATCATGACGCTGAGCGGCAGAAGCCTGCCCGGAATGGCCATTCCCATCACTGTGGTTTGGGCTTCAGAAAGCGGACGAGCGGCGGGCTTATCTTCGGATTGAAGTCGCTCCACTGAAGGCCCAGTGCCTCGATGGCCGTCGCCGCGAGCTGGCTGTTGGTGGAACACGGCCAGAGTTGGGCCGCGGACTTCGCGGTCGGCTCGACGGGGCGCGGCCCGATAAAGGCGGCCCAGGTCTGGTCGGAGCCTGGCCAACTGTCCTCTGGATGAAAGAGGCCCGCCGCATCCATGCCGCTGGAATGCCGGCGCCAGCTCTCGTTGTCGAAATCGGCAAGGCCCCGGCCATGGTCGGTCGCGACGATCAGCGTGGTATGCCCGGCCCAGCGCGGGTCGCTCTGCGCTGCTTCCCAGAGCTGGCGGATGTATCCGTCGACCATATGCAGCGCGTCGAGATAGCGGTCATAGTGGCCCTCATGCGCGTATTCGTCGGTTTCGCCGAAGCCCACAAACAGAACGCTGGGGTCTTCCGTTCGAATCGATTGAAGCGCCAGCGCGAAGGTCCGCGCGTCTCCGCCCGGCACCGTTGCCGGCAGTGCCAGCTGCGGATCGTTCACGGCGATCTGGCTGCGCTTCTCGTTGAGGATGTTGCGGAAATTGTCCCAGGTCGCATAGGCGCGAACCTTTCCGGCATAGGCCGGCATGTGGTTCACCCATTCGAGGAACGTGATATCGGGATTGACGACCGCGTCATTGGTGTTGGCCCAGCTGTCGGTCTTGCCGGTCAGCATTTCATTGTAGCCGGGGTAAGAGAACCAATAACGGTTCCCGACCCGCCTGCAGTAATTCTTGTCGCGATTGCCGAGCAACAGTCCCTCTTTCCCTTCAAGCTCGTGCAGAAACGGCGTCAGAGCATCGGCGGGCTTGCCCGCGGATAGGTAATCCTTGCGGATGCGCTCAGGCATCGGGGTGCGGCGGAGATCGTCCACGATGCGCGGGTCGGCACCATGGAAAATCTCCTGCCAACGGACCCCGTCTACGGTGACAAAAATCAGCCGGTTCGGTGCCTGCGGCGTACGTGCAACCGCTTTGGGAGCAGCGTCGCGCGCGGCGACGGGTACGGACAGGAGCAACGACGCGACCAGGGCCGAACATGAGAAGATGATGGAAGGTTTCACGAGGCAATCCCTAGATGAGCGGAAAGAGCCGCACCGGCGCGCTTGGCGCCGATGCGTTTTCACGGGGCATCAGAAATTGAAATTGAGGCGCGCGTACCAGAAGCCGCCATTATAGCCGTAGGGTGCGTTTTCCGGATAGACGCGCCCGTTGTTGAGGCCGCCGGTAAAGGAATAATAATTCTGGCCACCGCCTTCCGCGAGCAGGTCTTTCGCGGGATAATTGTCGAAGACGTTCGATGCGCCGACCGCGACTTGCGCCCAGTCCGTAACCTTGTAGCTGACTTCGAGATCCAACGTGAAGTCGGCAGGAAAGCTTCGGGTGCCCCCGTTTGCCGGAACGTCAAATACTGTCCAGCCCGCATAATAATTGGGACGGATCGATGCGGCCCATTTGCCGAGCGACCAGGCTTCCGAGAAATAGAAGCGCCATTTAGGCGTGCCTTTGGTCGTATTGCCGACCACGGTCGGGTCCACGACATTGTAAGGATTGCCTAGCACCATGATCGGTGTGACCGAGGTCACTTTCGATTCATTGTAGTTGGCCGCGATCGTTGTCGTGAATCGGCCGAGGCCGGTCTCGGCGCGATAGCTACCAGTCAGATCCACACCGGTGGTCCGGGTCGCATAGGCATTCGTGAAATAACGCAGGCGTGCGAGCGTCTGGGCGTTGGGCAGCCCGAGATCGACCAGGATCTTGCGCTTCTGATCTGCAGTCATGCCCAACGTGTTGTTGGTGATGTCGAGATAGCCCGTCAGGCTGAGCCGGTCGCGAATATCGATGCGATAATAATCGAGCGATAATGTCAGTCCGGAGAGCGGCGTCAGCACGAAGCCGGCCGAGAGGTTCCTGGACTTTTCCGGCTGGAGCGGGAGTGCACCGAACGCCTTGGCCGCGGGGTTGGAGACCGGGAACACCGCAGCCTCCAATGGGCTCTGTCCCACCCAGCTGTAGGTGATCGACGTCTGGTAAAGCTGCCCCACAGTCGGTGCGCGGAAGCCTGTGCTAAAAGCACCGCGGACCGAGATCCAGGATGCCGGCCCATAAAGGCCGGCGACCTTCCAATTGGTGGTGCCGCCGAAATCCGAGAATTGCTCGTGGCGGATCGCAGCGTTCAGCGTCAATCCCTTGATCACATCGGCCTCGACCTGACCATAGAGCCCCCAGCTGGAGCGGGACAGGTTGACGGCCGCCTCCGGCGTGTAGCCCTGGAAGCCGTTGGAGCCGATGCCCTGCGCAGAATTCCAGAACTGCGTCCCGTCGGCGCGCTGCACGCGCTGATAGCCAAATTGGTCTGCCTCGTAGGAAGCCGGCTCGCCTGGCCGGATCTCATAGGCATCGCGCCGATGTTCTCCGCCGAAACCGAAGACGATGGGGGTTTCGAGCCCGGCATTCAGAGTGTAAGTGAAGTCGACGTTGAAGTCGGTCTCGCGCTCCATCAACATGCCGAGATAGAAAGTCGTCGGCGAGGCTAGCCCCATCGACGGGTTGATCGAGTTCTTCAGGCGATATTCGATCTGGTTTTGCCCATAGGTTCCGCTCGCGTCCCAGGTGAAGTCGCCCAGCTCGCCGCGGAAGCCCGCCGCGAGGGAGGCGTCCACAATGTGACCGAAAAAGCGCGGCGTGAAGCCGAGCGGATAGAGGGAGCGGATATTGGAGGTCGGCCCGGTGCCATCGAACACGGGCTTGCCATATTGATCATAAAGACCGGGGATCACCTTGGTGTAAAGGTCGGCAAAGACGCTGCCTGCCTGACCATAGGTCGTGCTGTCGCCCTGGCCCGCCATGTTCGGCCCGGTCACGGGGACTGGCTGGCGATAGTTGAAATCGCTCTGATAGTGCGAGTTGGCATAGCTGCCAAAGGCATAGACCTGCATGTCGTCGCCGACATCGAGGCCGGAGTTGAAAAATGTGCGGAGCCCGTGCGATTCCGGATTGCCCCAGATCTGCGAGGGGTTTCGAATATTGCCATATTTGTCCGGATACTTCTGGGCCAGAACCCAGGCGCCGGGCGTTGTGACGCCGCGGCTCGTCTGCTTGTTGTCGGTATATTCCGCGCTGATGTTAATGAAACCGCGGTCGCCAAGCGGAAGGCCCAGGTTGCCCGCGATCTGCATCGTCTCACCGTCGCCGGCATAGAATTGGCCGTACCGGCTTCGAATCTCGAGTCCCTGTCTGTTGTCGCGCAGGGAGAAGTTGAAAACGGCGGCGATCGCGTCTGATCCATATTGGGCCGACGCGCCGTCGCGCAGCACTTCCAGCTTCTTGATGGCGATCGAGGGGATCATGGCCATGTCGACGCCCTGATAGCCGCCAGTTGGCGAGACGAGCGCCGCGCGATGGCGGCGCTTGCCGTTCACCAGAACCAGCGTCTCGTCTGGCGGCAGGCCGCGCATGGTAGGCGAGCGCACGAAGGTGGACCCATCATTCACGGCAAAGCGATCGACC
>JAFKLU010000413.1 GCA_017304105.1 Sphingomonadales bacterium | reverse complement strand
TAGCTAGTCAATAGGCCAATGGACGACAGCGAAGATGTCGAGCGCGGTCTGCACCGCCCTGTAGCTGTGGCCGCGAGGTGCGCGGACGGTAAGATAACGCTTCTTGATGTCATTGATCGCGACGGAGGCGCCAAGGCCGTTCAGGCTGAGCCAGGCGCCCTTGGCCGACAGCGCAACGGCTTGCGCCGCGATGCTGCCGTCCGGATCACCGGTCGTGTCCACCACCACATCCACGCCTCGCCCTCCCGTGACTGCCATGACGACCTTGCTCAGATCTTCCTGCTGGGCATCCACCGCGAGGTCGGCCCCCAATTCCAGCGACAGATCGAGTCTTGCCCGGTCGCGCGTCATACCCACGATGATGACCATGAGCGCACCCGCCGCCTTGGCGGCAAGCGTACATCCCAGCCCCTGCTGCCCCGGACCGAAGACCAGCACCGTCTTGCCGATGCTCGCGCCGCCATCCAGCACTGCCCATTGCACCCCATTGCCGAGCGGCACCGCCATCGTTGCATGCCGGGCATCCATGTCCGCGGGGATTTTGTGGATGACGCTGTTGGGCGCCAGATACATATGCTCGGCATAGCCGCCCCACAGATGCGGCGGGATCCCGGCATTGCAGGTGCCGTAGCGCAGCAGATTGAAGCGGTCCTTCACATTGAAGAAATCGGTTTCCATGCACAGGCGGAAATCGCCCTGCCGGCACCATTCGCAATGCCAGCACGGAAGATATTCTTGCAGCGCGACGCGATCGCCGGCCCTGACGCCCCAGCGCTTCGCCGCCGCCGCGCCGATGGCTTCGATCGTGCCGACCACTTCATGGCCCATGATGCAGGGCGCCGTGTTCTCGCGGCGATACATTTCCGGGTCGCTGCCCCCGACACCGCTGCTCTCGACCCTGAGCAGCCCGTCGTTCTCGCCCAGCACCGGCCGATCGAAACGACGAATTTGGGTCTGCTCAATGCCAACCTTGACCGCAGCGCGGACCTGCCCCGCCATAACCCCTCCAGGATTTTATCGCCGCACGCCTCACGGCCCCTTCACAAAAGCTCTCTAGCACGGCAATAATTGTTAGGCAAAAGAAGATACCTATCGTGGAGAAGATGATGTCGATGACTCGCGGGCAAATCGCGCTGCTGGCCGGCTTCTCGGCCCTGGCGCCGATGGCGATCGACATGTACCTGCCCGCGCTGGCGCCGCTGGCAAGCGATCTGGGCGTCTCGGTCGATCGCGCGGGGCAGAGCATCTCCATGTTCCTGTTCGGACTTGCCGGCGGTCAGATCGTCGCCGGCCCGCTCTCGGACCGGGTCGGTCGACGTCCCGTATTTCTGATCGGCCTGCTGTTATTCCTGGGCGGTGCGGTCGCGGCGGCGGTCACCGGCAGCTTCGCCGTGCTGCTGGCGGCACGGCTGGCACAGGCCTTCGGCGCCTGCTCGGTGATGGTCGCCGGCCGCGCCATCGTGCGCGACCGCATGGAGGCCAATGAGGCGGCGCGCTTCTTCTCATTGCTTGCCCTCATCGGCGGACTGGCGCCCGTGCTGGCCCCCCTGATCGGCGCGCTGCTCATCCAGCTCGGCGACTGGCGTCTGACCTTCTGGGTGATGGCGGGCTTCGCCGGCCTTCTGTTCTTCAGCGGCATCGCCGTCATGTCAGAGTCGCGCTCGACCGAGACGGCGAAGACGGCGCGGCAGGAAAATCCGTTCTCCGCCTATCGCGCGCTGCTCACCAACCCGGCCCTGCTCGGCTATTTGCTCACGTCCATGTTCAACAGCGCGGCCTTCTTCAGCTACGTCGCCAACAGCTCGGTCGTCATGGTCGACAGCTATGGCCTGACGCCGCTGCAATTCAGTCTCGTGTTCGGCGTCAATTCGGTCGCACTGATCGGCGCGGCGCAGCTTAACCGAGCGATGCTCAAGTCCCGCAACGTGCCGCAGTTGCTGCGTGTCTCTTCGCGCAACGCAGTGATGCTCGCACTGCTGCTGCTCATCTTCACGATCGTGCAACCGGTCACCGGCAATTTCTGGATCTTCGCGATCCTGCTCTTCTTCATGGTGGGCAGCATCTCGCCCGTGCAGGCCAACAGCATGGCCGGCGGCCTCGCAGTGGATGCGCTGCGCTCGGGCTCTACAGCGGCCCTCTTCGGAGCCTGCACTTTCGCGGGCGGCGCCATCGCTTCCTGGCTTGCCGGCCTGCTCTATGACGGAACGTCGCGCGGGCTCAGCCTGGTGGTGGCGATCTGCCTCCTCGGCGTGGCCGGCGCGATCCGCTTCATCGTGCTGCGAACACCCGCTCAACCGGTCTGAAGCACGACCTTGTTGGCCTCATCGCTAAGCGCACGCCACTGCGCCATCTCGTCCTGCTGCGCCTTCAGATTGCCCTCAATCATCCCATAGGCGTCCGCTCCCCCCACGAAGCGCAGCGGCGGATTGGGCGACTCGGCCAGCTTGAGGATCGCCGCGGCGAGATCGGCCGGATCGCCCATCACCAGATTCTTGATATGCGCGCTCATGCCCTCGCGCAGCGGCGCATAGGCCGGATGCGGATTGCTCGACATCATCGCCGCGGCGCCAAACCGGGTGGCAAAAGCGCCCGGCTCGACCACCGTCACCCTGATGCCGAAGGCGGCAAGCTCACCGGCCAACCCTTCGCTCAGCCCCTCGACCGCGAATTTGCTGGACGCATAGAGCGCCATGAACGGCGCGGAGACCCGGCCTGCGACCGAGGCGAAATTGATGATATGACCGCTGCCCTGCGCACGCAAGCCACATACCGCGCACCGACGGCATGGCGGCCTCCGCCACCGCCTGCTGGACGGCATAGCCGGCATTGTTCACGAGCACATCGATCCGCTCGAAATTCCTGAAGCGCGCGTCGACCGCGGCAGCGATCTGATCCGAATTCGTGACATCGAGACCGAGCGGCAGCGCCGTTTCGGGATAGCGAAGCGCAAAATCCTCGACCGCGGCAAGGTTGCGGTCGGTCACCGCGACCTTGTGCCCCTGCGCCAGCGCCGCCTCGGCAATCGCACGGCCAAAACCGGTCGCGCAGCCCGTTACAAGCCAAATCTTTTCCGACATCCTCTTCTCCTTTTCACTGCTGGTCCGCGGCGTCGCTGACGGCGCGCCACTTGGCGATCTCGGCCTGCTGGGCCGCCATCACCGCCTCGACGGCGCTCACCGCATGGCTGCCCGCGATCAATTGCCGAGGCGGTTCGTCCGCACCGGCAATAGCGAGGATCGCCTCCACGCAGCCGGCGGGATCGGCGAAATGAAGATCGGCCAATATCGTGTCGAGCATGGCATGCTGCTGGCGATAGGCATCGAGCTTCGCGCCGGCGGATTGGACCGCGCCCGCGAAACCCGTGGCGAAAGCGCCGGGCGCGATGCTCGTTACCTTGATGCCGAACGGCGCCAGCTCCATTGCGAGGCTGAGCGACAGCCCCTCCAGCGCGAACTTGCTCGCCGAATAGAGGCCGATCAGCGGCGCCGTGGTGCGTCCGCCGACCGAGGAGATGTTGATGATATGGCCGCCCCCCTGAGCCCGCAGCCCCGGCAGTGCGGCGCGGATCACATCGAGCGGCCCGAAGAAATTCACCTCGAACATGGCGCGCGTCTGCGCGTCGGATGCCTCCTCGGCGGCAGCCTGAAGGCCATAGCCGGCATTGTTGACCAGGATATCCAGCCGCCCAAACCGTTCGAATACCTCGCCCAGCGCGCTGCGAATCGTTTCGGGCCTGGTCACGTCGAGCGGAAGGCAGAGCGCCGCATTGCCATATTGCCCGGCCAGCGCGGCGAGCATAGCAGGGTTGCGCGCGGTCAGTGCGACGCGGTCGCCCCGCTCCAGAGCGCGCTGCGCCAGCAAGCGGCCGAAGCCGCTGCTGCACCCCGTGATGAGCCAAGTTCGCGCCGCATCGGCCATGTCGCTCTCCTCTCCGATTGACTATATCGTTATACTCTATATTTAGACAATATGAGCATGGGAGCAAGGGACGCCGACGGCGCTACGAGCGTCAACATCAACGATTTGCTGGATTCGGGCCGTTGGAGCGGTTTCCAGAAACTGATCCTGGCGCTCATGTCTCTGGCCTATCTGACGGACGGCATCGCGAACCAGTCGCTCGGTCTCGCCATCCCCGCGCTGATGCGCGATTGGGGCCTGCCGCGCGAGGCCTTCGCCTCGATCGCGGCGGTGGGCCTTCTGGGCCTGACGCTCGGCGCTGTGATCGGCGGTATGCTCGGCGACCGGATCGGGCGACGCATGATGATGATCCTGAGCACCGGCCTGTTCGGTCTCATGACCATGGCGCAGGCCTGGGCCACCAATCCGACCGAGCTGCTCATCCTGCGCTTCCTCGACGGCATCGCCATCGGTGCGATGATCCCCAACGGCGCGGCGATGATCTCCGAATTCACGCCCAAGCGCGAACGCGCGCTGGCGCTCGCCATCGGCATGACGTTCATTGCGGTAGGCGCGATGGTCTCCGGCATCATCGGCGCCTGGATCATCGAGCCACATGGCTGGCAGGGGCTTTTCCTGGTGCTCGGTGGGCTGGCTGTGGTCTCGGCCTGCATGCTGCTGCTTCTGCTGCCGGAATCGCCCATCTATCTCGCCAACAGCGGCGCCAGCCAGGAACAGCTCCAGGCGATCGCGCGCCGCTGCGGCCTGCCCGTCCACGATCGCCAGATCACCGCCAATGTTCCAGCTGCGGCCTCCACGCACCGGACGCCGATCGCCGTCCTCTTCACCGCCGACGTCGCCTCGAGCACGATCTTCCTGTGGATCGCCTTCTTCTTCTGCCTGCTCGCCAATTACGCGATGTTCAGCTGGGTGCCCGCGATGCTGGCGGGCCTCGGCTTCGCTCTCTCCTATACCGGCCTCGGCATGACCTCCCTCTCTTTCGGCGGGCTGGTCGGCGGCATGGGCAGCGGCTGGCTCATCAAGACGTTCGGATCGAAGGGCACGGTATTGACGCTCGCGGCTGGCGGCGTCGTCATGGCGCTGGTGCTCGGCCTGCTGATCCGCGCGCAGATCAGCAGCCTCGGCATCATCCTGACGATGCTCGCCATCATCGGCTTCTTCACCGCCGGGCTGCTGAACGGCCTCTACACCTTCTCCGCCTTCATCTATCCCGACCATGCGCGCGGCACGGGCGTGGGATCGGCTGCCGCGGCGGGCCGAGTGGGTGCCATTGCCAGCAGCTATGCCGGCGTGGCTGCGCTCTCGATCGGCGGCGCGTCGAGCTATTTCCTGCTGATCTCGGGCGCGCTTGCGCTCTCGCTGCTTTCGGTAGCGCTGATCAAGAAGCATATTCCGGCGGCGACGCAGGACTGACTCCGCCCATCTATCCGCCGGGGTTACGCTTTTTCTTCGATCAGGAAAGGCACCGGGAGCGTGCGACAATGCCCTTACGCTGCCGGCGAGATTCCGAAGATCCGCTCTGCATTGCGGTGGTAGATCGCCGCCTTGTCATCCTCGGGCAGGTCGATCGCATCCATTTGCGCCACCGAGGTCGCGCTGTCCATGAACGGATAGTCGATCGCGAACATGATCTTGTCGACGCCGATGGCATCGATCGCGAAGCGGACCGCTGGCCCCCAGTTCATGCCGCTCGTGGTGATGGCGAAATTGCGCCTGATATAGGCGCTCGGCGCCAGCTCCAGCACAGGCCGCCTGCCCTCTGGCGCCTTGAAATTGGCATGCATGCCGTCGAGGCGCGGCAGCCAGTAGTGAAGCCCCTCCCCGCCATGGCCAAGGATAACCTTGAGCCTGGGAAAGCGATCGAAGATTCCGCTGACGATCAGGCGCAGCGCATGCAGCGAGGTCTCGGCCTGAAAGCCCCAGATGGCATGCTCCAGCGTATAATCGAGGAACGGCGCCACCATCTGTGGCGATGGCGCGCGCGGATGGATGTAGAGCGGCGCATCGCACGCCTCGCAGGCCTCAAGGATGGGCCAATAGGCGCTCTGATCGAGATAATCGCCATTGGTGTGCGAGTTGACGATCACGCCATGATAGCCGAGCTGCGTCATCGCACGCTCGATCTCCTTGGCCGCCCGCTTGGGGTCCTGCGGCGCGAAGCTCGCAAGGCCGGCGAAGCGCGTGGGATGCCTGCGCATGGCGTCCGCCAGCACATCATTGGCGAGCGTGGCGAGCGCCGTGCCGGTATCCGCATCGAACATCTGCACGCCCGTCGAGGCAAGCGAGATGAGTTGCACGTCGATGCCGGTCTCGTCCATGATCGCCAGGCGTTCGTCGCCCAGATCGAGCAGCCGGCGCTGAAGCGGCGAGCCGTCGGCCGCCTTGCTCCAGAAGAAGAGATCGGGATCATAGGGCGCTCGCGCGAACCGCTCCAGCATGGGCTGGATGACCTCCGGGATGACGAAGGCTTCCTCGGTGGCGATGCGACGCATCAGTTCCAGTTCCTTCCGTAAACGCGGCGCGCGGTTCCGATCAGGATATCGCGCTGGGCGGCCGGCGGGAGATTGGCGACGGCGCCGCGCCCGAGCGCAGCCATATGCTCGTAGGTGCCTAGCGACTGGGTGATGTCCGAACCCCACATCATGCGCTCCGGGCCGAACAGCTCAGCCACCCGCTCGACGATGGGGTGCGCATCGATGCCTGCCTCCTGCAGACGGCCGAGCGGAATGGTGGTGAACTTCACCGTCACGCCAGCGAAGTCGGCGACCCGCGCCAGCAGATCGTCGACGCCATGATCCGGCGGACCGGCATCGCTCTTGATCGCCGCGAAATGATCGATGACGACGGTGAGGTCCGGCATTTCGGTCAGGATGTCGCGCAGGCGCGTGAGCCCTTCCGTGCGATTCCAGGGGAAGAAGTGCACGCAGACCGGAATGTCGCGCTCCAGCGCCGCGCGCCAGACCGTGCGCGCGAGCGGCGAATCCAGCCAGCTTATGTTCATGCCCTTGACCAGTTCCATCAGCCGGATGCCGACCGCGCCCCGCGCTTCCGTCCAGTAGCGCACCCGCTCGGCGCAATCCTCAGCAGTCGCATCGATCGAGCAGACGGCGGCCAGTCGCGTGGGGTAGCGCCAGGCGCTGTCGCACACATAGCTGCTGTCGAAGCCATAGATGGAGCCGCGCTGGACCAGCACGGCCTTGTCCACGCCGTTCCTGTCCATTTCCTGGAGCAGGCGCTCCACCGTCATGGCATTCGCAAGGTCGGGCTCAGGCGTTCCGGCGGGGGGTGAAGGGGGATAGTTCTTGATATCGTCGGTGACGAGATGTGCGTGACTGTCGATCATGTATGTGTCGCAATGCCCTTCATGCGTCCGCCCAGATCTCGGCTGCGAGGTCGACGGCCTGGCCGAGCTTGTCCCACTGCTCATCCTGCGAAAGCAGATTGCCGTGCTCATGGCTGGCAAAGCCGCATTGCGGGCTGAGGCAGAGCTGATCGAGCGCGGCGAAGGCGCTCGCCTGTTCGACGCGCCGCCTGATGAGATCGCGGTCTTCGAGCGCGCCGGTCTTGGTCGTCATCAGGCCGAGCACGACCCGCTTGTTTCCTTTCGGGAGGAAACGCAGCGGCTCGAAGCCGCCGGCACGATCGCTGTCATATTCGAGGAAGAAGCCGTCATAATCGAGCTCTCCCAGCAGCCGCTCGGCGATCGGCTCATAGCCGCCCTGCGCGAACCAGGAGGATTTGAAGTTGCCTCGGCAGATATGCGTGGTCATCGTCATGTCCGCGGGCCGGGCGGAGAGCACGTCGTTCAGCACGGCGATCCACTGGCCCAACATGACGTCCGGATCGTCGCCGCGGGCCTTGATTGCTTCCCGCATCGACGGATCGCAAAGATAGGCCATGTTGACATCGTCGAGCTGGAGATAGCGGCAACCGGCATCATAAGCGGCCTGGACGAACTGCCTGTAGCCTGAACGCAGGGCATCGAAGACGGCATCCAGGTCAGCAAAGACATCGCTGTTCACCGCCTGGCGCCAGTCACGCGAGGCGGAGGTCACCATGGTCGGGCAAGGGATGGTGAGCTTCGCCGTCTGGGTGGTGTGATCCGTCAGATAGCGGACATGCTCGATCATCGGGTGATCGGTGGCTGACAGCGGCCCTTTGAGACGTGCGACCTTGAGCACGTTGCTGATCGGTTCGGCCGAGCCATGCGCGCGCGGCGCCAGCGCCATTTCGACGACTTCCGTGCCCTGAAGCTCCGCGAAGAAATCGAGCGACCAGTTCTCGCGGCGAAACTCGCCGTCCGTCACCGCCTTGAGACCGATCGCCTCCTGCTTGCGGATGACGTCGTCGATTGCCTCGTTCTCGATCTCCCGAAGCTCTCCGTCGGAGATCTGGCCATTGGCATGGCGCTCGCGCATGACGAGCAGCGCATTGGGCCTCAACAGGCTGCCGACCTGATCGGCACGAAACGGACCTCTGTTCGCCATCGCCCCCTCCTTCCTTTCGGCCGGTCGTTCCGCCGGCGTCGCCGCGTCAGGCGAAGGCGTTCATCGCCCGCAGCTTGTTCTCATAGGCCTCGCGCGCTTCGGCGGAGAGGAAGTGCCGGAAATGCGGCCCCTTCGACATGGGCGGAAGCGTGTGCGAGATCGCCTGCCAGGTCGCGGCATCATCCCGGCTCATGAACAGCTCGCCACAGGCCGAGCCCGAATAGAGCTCAAGCCCGCCCTCGGCGGAATCGTGCATTGCCGCCACTTCCAGATTGCCGGAGACGGGCTTTGGCATGCCCTCCATGGCGGTCTGCCATGTCTTGCCGCGATCGGTGCTCGTCATGAACTGCGGATGGGCGGTGCCCTCGGCGCCCCAGTTCGGATTGGGGTTCATGCCCGCCCCCTGCATGAACAGGAGATCCTTGCGCGGGTGGATGAAGAAGGGATCCGGATAGGCGCAGACATGAGAGGTGTCGGTCAGGCGCTCCCATGTCTCACCGCCGTCGACCGTATGATAGAGCCCGATACCAGTGGTGAAGAAGATCTCGTCCGGATTGTCGCGCCAGAAGACGATACGATGCTGGTCGCGGCGGAACTTGTCGTCAGCCCGCTCCATCGAGTGCAGCGACGTCCAGCTCTTGCCGCCATCCCGCGTGCGCAGCAGATCGCCCTGCTCGACGCAGATATAGATTTCGTCCGGGCGCGAAGGATGCGAGGCGATATTCTTGATATGCGGCTGCGAGCGCGGGAAGAACCAGTGCTCCGTCCCCTCGACGTCGAGGCAACTCGGATAAGCCGTCCAGCTCTTGCCGAGATCGAAGCTGCGGTAGAACATGACCGGCTCGGTGCCCAGATTGAGGATGGTCCTGTCGCCATCATGCTGGACCAACAGCGTATAGGCATGGCCCGACTGAAGGCCTTCATTGCGCGGTTCCCAGCTCTCGCCGCCATCGGCGCTGGCCAGCACCCCGCCCTCGAAATGCAGCGCCCCGAACAGCAGCCCGCTGCGCTCGTCATAGACCAGTGCGCTGACATGCTTGTCCTTGAGCAGCATGTCCGGCTGCAGAATCCAGGCGGAGGAAGGGCCGGCGCGGCGATAGTCGAGCACGCCATCGGCCGTCGCGATGAGCATGCGGCGCGCGGCCGCCTGGCTCGACGAGGTCGTCTTGCCGTTCGCGGACATGCAGATGATCGTCTCTGCGGCCTGTTCACTCATGCCCTGACTCCATAGCATCGTTTGTATACTTGATTGTATAACGATTTTGCGAGGCAATCAACCCGCTCGCGCGAAGAATATTCGGTCCGCCGTCCCGCCGAACACGGCGTCCGCCTCATTTCGGGAGCAGCCATCGAAGATCGCCCGGGTCCAGTTGAGCGCGTTGGCATAGCCTTCGCGGGAGGAGACCACGGGATAGTCGCTGCCCCACATGAGCCGGTCGGCCCCAAATGCCGCGAGCGCCTCCAGCAACGGAGCGCCCTTCCCCGCATCGAGCACCGGTCCGCCGTTCGGCAGCGGCTTGCCGATCTGGCGCGGCGCGATCTGGCCGAGTGTCGGGATTTTAAGGGACACATTGGGGAAGCGTGCGAGCCGCAAAATGGCGCTCCATGTCTCCGGCTCGCCATCGCAATCCGGCCGGGTCCAGCCGCCAAGCTGTTCCAGCACGAAGTCCATCGCAGGAAAAGCCGCAGCCAGATCAGCGAAGGCGTCGTTCACGATATTGGCGGCCGCGCCACCCACGCTGATCGCCAGGCCGGCCGCCGCCGCCGCCCGCCAGATGGCGAGCGGATCCTCACCGGCGCTGCGCACTTCCGGCCGCAAACGCAGGCCGGCCATGCCACGCTCCGCCCAATACCGCAGGCGCTGCGGCGCATCGCCGGCGGCGGGATCGATCGCCCCCACGCTCGCCAACCGCCCGGGCACGCGAGCCATGCAGTCTTCCTGATAGCTGTTGTCATATTGCCCGAGCACCTGCGTCAGCACGGCCTTCTCGACGCCGTTCCGATCCATCTGGAAGAGCAGCGGCTCGACCGGCTCGAACCAGAGCGGCGAAGCATGACAATGAGCATCGACGAGCGCCATGGCCCTCCTTCTTCGATTTCCGGATGACGATTGCTTCTGCTTGAACCGATCATCCAGAAAGATTAGGCAATCTTGTTATACATTATTGGGAGACTGTCCAGTGGAGCAAGCCAAGCAACATCTTATCCTCGTGCCCGGCTCGCTCTGTGACGAACGTGTATGGCGGATTCAGGCCGCGGCGCTGGCCGATATCGCAACCGTCACCATCGCGCACTTGCATGGCCTGGACTCTCTGGACGCCATGGCCGAAGCGATCCTGGCGCATGCGCCCGAGCGTTTCGCCCTTTGCGGCTTCTCGATGGGCGGGCGCGCCGCGCTGGAAGTCTTCCGGCGCGCGCCCGATCGTATCACGCGACTGGCCCTGATCGATGCGAGCGTCCATCCCATTGCCGATGGCGAGGCGGCCCGGCGACAACCGCAGATCGATCTCGCGCGCACGCAAGGCATGGCCGCTC
>JAFKLU010000412.1 GCA_017304105.1 Sphingomonadales bacterium | reverse complement strand
CTGAACGTCGACCGGCAGCGGGAGACGTCAGATCTCCGCGTTCGCGTCCGCGCCGGACCATCCAGGCTCATGCGAGCGGTCTACCTGAAAAGTGATGGCGCTGGATCGCAGATGCAGGGACCGCCAGAGATTGGAAGGAGGGACGGGCCGGTCCGACCCGTTCGGCCAACTCACTCCGCCGCCACCTTCGCGCTTCCGCCCTTCGCCAGCAGCGGCGCAAGATACCGCCCGGTATAGCTCCGCTTCTCCTTCACCACCTGTTCCGGCGTGCCCGTCGCGACGATTTCGCCGCCTTTGACGCCGCCTTCCGGCCCCAGGTCGATGATGTAGTCCGCCGTCTTGATGACATCGAGATTATGCTCAATGACGACGACGCTGTTACCCTGCTCGACCAGCGCGTGGAGCACTTCGAGTAGCTTACGCACGTCCTCGAAGTGGAGCCCGGTGGTGGGCTCGTCGAGGATGTAGAGGGTGTTGCCGGTGGCGCGGCGGCTCAGTTCCTTGGCGAGCTTGACGCGCTGCGCCTCGCCCCCGGACAGGGTGGTCGCCTGCTGGCCGACCTTGACGTAGCCAAGGCCCACTTCGGCCAGCATGGCCATCTTGTCGCGGATGGGCGGCACGGCCTTGAAGAACTCGACCGCGTCCTCCACGGTCATGTCCAGCACGTCCGCGATGCTCATCCCCTTGAACTTCACCTCCAGCGTCTCGCGATTGTAGCGCTTGCCCTGGCATTCCTCGCAGGTGACATACACGTCCGGCAGGAAGTGCATCTCGATCTTGATGAGGCCGTCGCCCGAGCAGACCTCGCAGCGGCCGCCCTTCACGTTGAAGGAGAAGCGGCCGGGCTTGTAGCCGCGCGCCTCCGACTCGGGGAGCCCCGCGAACCAGTCGCGGATGTTGGTGAAGGCGCCGGTATAAGTCGCCGGGTTCGAGCGCGGGGTGCGGCCGATCGGCGACTGGTCGATGTCGATCACCTTGTCGAGATGTTGCAGGCCGTCGATCTTGTCATGCGCGCCGGCGATGATGCGCGCGCCGTTCAGCGTGCGCGCGGAAGCGGCATAAAGCGTGTCGATGGTGAAGCTCGACTTGCCCGAGCCGGAGACGCCGGTGATGCAGGTGAAGGTGCCGAGCGGAATGGACGCAGTGACGCCCTTGAGGTTGTTTGCGCGCGCATTGCTGACGGTGAGCTTCTTGCCATTGCCCTTGCGGCGCTTGGCCGGCACCTCGATCTCGCGCGTGCCATTGAGATAATCGGCGGTGAGCGACCCGGAGGTGGCCATCACTTCCGCCAGCGTGCCCTGCGCGACGATCTGCCCGCCATGCACGCCGGCACCCGGCCCCATGTCCACGATATGATCGGCAGCGCGGATTGCGTCCTCGTCATGCTCGACGACGATGACGGTGTTGCCGAGATCGCGGAGCCTCTTCAGCGTCACCAGCAGCATGTCATTGTCGCGCTGGTGCAGGCCGATGCTGGGCTCGTCCAGCACATAAAGCACGCCCGAAAGGCCCGAGCCAATCTGGCTGGCGAGCCGGATGCGTTGGGATTCACCGCCGGAGAGGGTGCCGCTGGTGCGGTCGAGGTTCAGATAATCGAGGCCGACATTGTTGAGGAAGCCGAGGCGCTCCACAATCTCCTTGAGGATGGCCTTGGCGATCTGGTTCTGCTGGTCGGTCAGCTTCTCCGGGAGCGCGGAGAAGAAGGCGAGCGCGTCCACGACCGACATGCGGGTGGGCGTCGCGATATCGGCCATGGCGACCTTGACCGCCAGCGCCTCCGGCTTGAGGCGAGCGCCGTTGCAGGTCTCGCACGGCTGGGCCGTCTGGAACTTGCCAAGCTCCTCACGCATCCAGGCGCTGTCCGTCTGCAACATGCGGCGGTTGAGGTTGCCGATGACGCCCTCGAACGGCTTCTTCACCTCATAGGTCTTGCGGCCGTCCTGGAAGGTGAGGGTGACGGGCTTGCCGCCGGTGCCGTGCAGGATGATGAGGCGTACCTCGCCCGGCAGATCATGCCAGGGCGTTTGGAGGCTGAAGCCGAACTCCTTGGCGAGGCTGGCGAGCACCTGCATGTAATAGGGGCTGGGCGGGTTGGACTTGGCCCAGGGGACGATGGCGCCCTTCTTGAGGCTGAGCGCCTCATTGGGGACGACGAGCTGCTCGTCGAACTCCAGCTTCTCGCCAAGGCCGTCGCACGCCGGGCAGGCGCCCTGCGGCGCGTTGAACGAGAAGAGGCGCGGCTCGATCTCGGGAATGGTGAAGCCGCTGACCGGGCAGGCGAATTTTTCCGAGAAGATGATGCGGTTGGCGGGAATGCCGGCATTCTTCATCGCGCCGCCGGATGCAGCTTCATCCTCCCGGCCGGGGACGACGCCCTCGGCAAGGTCGACATAGGCGAGGCCATCGGCCAGCTTGAGCGCCTGCTCGAAACTTTCCGCCAACCGTTGCTGGGCGTCCGGGCGGACGACGATGCGGTCGACCACCACCTCGATGTCATGCTTGTATTTCTTGTCGAGCGCGGGCGCTTCCTCGATGGCGTAGAACTCGCCGTCGATGCGCACGCGCGTGAAGCCCGCCTTCTGCCATTCGGCCAGCTCCTTGCGATATTCGCCCTTGCGGCCACGCACCACAGGGGCGAGCAGATAGAGCCTCGTGCCTTCCGGCAGGGCCAGCGTGCGGTCGACCATCTGGCTCACCGTCTGCGCGCTGATCGGCTCGCCGGTCGCGGGGGAATAGGGGATGCCGACGCGCGCCCAGAGCAGGCGCATATAGTCGTAGATCTCGGTGACAGTCGCGACCGTCGACCGGGGATTGCGGCTGGTCGTCTTCTGCTCGATCGAGATGGCCGGCGAGAGCCCGTCGATATGCTCGACATCCGGCTTCTGCATCATCTCCAGGAACTGGCGCGCATAAGCGGAGAGCGACTCCACATAGCGGCGCTGCCCCTCGGCATAGATGGTGTCGAAGGCGAGGGACGACTTGCCCGAGCCGGACAGCCCGGTGATCACGACCAGCGCATCGCGCGGCAGATCGACGTCAATGCCCTTGAGATTATGCTCGCGCGCGCCGCGCACGGAAAGATGCGTGAGACTCATGCCGCGTGTTCTATCTTCGTTCTGTTGGGGATTCCAGAGGGGAAGATAGGATGCGATCGTTTCGGTTACGAGGGGGCGGCGACGAAAGATGAGGTCAGGCGTTTCCATGAAGAGAACCGGCCCAGGGAGATCGATCATGCAGGTTCGTGCCATGATGCTGAGACTGGGACTGGGGATCGCGCTGATCGCCGCGTCCGCCGTAGCGATCGCTCAGGATTCGCCGGCAGCGCAGGATGAGCGTCGCATCCTCAACGAGGCGGAGGCGAATCGGGGAGCGGCCCAGATCGCCGAGCAAGAGGCCCGCCAGAAGGCGGCGGCCGAGCAGCAGGCGGCCAGAGACGCCGATTATCGGGCGGCGATGGAGCGCCAGCGGGAGCGCATGGCCGAGATGGACGCGCAGGCGCGGGCGCAATCGGAAGCCGATGCGAGCCGATGCAGGGCCGGCGATCGCACCCGGTGCGCTCCCGTCACGCTGCCGAGTCCGACCCCGCGAGAGACGCCAGCGCGCTGAGCGGGCGGGCCGAGTCCATTTAGAGGCGCGCGGGCTCCATCCGTGCGGGACGGCGCCTAACCGACCGGCCGCACCGGCTGGCGCTGCGCCGCGCGCTCGGCGGCCTGCTCGATGCCGGCGTGGCGGGCGCGGGTGGCGGACATGAGGTCGGGATGGGTGATGACCCACAGCTCGCCCCGGCGCAGGCCCGCGAGGGCGGCGTCGGCGACATGGTCGGCGCTGGTCCAGTCGGAAGCGAAGGTCTCGTCGCGAAAGGCTTGCTCGTGCACGTCCAGCCCGGCGTCCGGTGCCGGAGCGGGGGTGCGGTAGCGCGCCGCGCGCTTGCCGTAGCCGGTTCCGATATTGGTGCGGACCGGGCCGGGGCAGAGCAGGGTGACGCCGACGCGCGCCTGCTCGGCCTGCAACTCCAGCGCCAGCGTCTCGCCGAACGCGGCGAGCGCATATTTGGTGGCGCCATAGGCGGCCTGCGCGCGCGTGGGGTAGAAGCTCGACAGCGAGGCGGTGAACAGGATGTGGGCGCCGTCCGGATTGGCCTTGAGGATCGGCAGGAAGGCGTTCACCACATTCACCGCGCCGAACAGGTTCACGTCGAACAGCCAGCGCCAGTCCTGCAGGGTGAGCCGCTCGATCCCCGCCATGCGGGACACGCCGGCATTGGAGCAGAGCAGATGGGCGCCGCCGCACTGCGCCACGGCCGCATCGGCCAGCGCCCGCACGCTCTCGGGATCGCGTATGTCGGTGAGGACCGCATGGGCGCCCAACTCCCCGGCCGCGCTGTCGAGCGCCGCGCGATCCTGATCGGCGAGCACGAGCGTCATGCCCTCGGCCTTCAATCGCCGGGCAAGCGCCAGGCCGATGCCGGAGGCGGCGCCGGTGATCACTGCGGTCTTGCCGTCCAGATGGTGCATGTCCAGCGGCGCATGGCCAGTCGCGATGGTCTCCAGCAGCATGGTCCGTTTCTCTCCCTCGATTCGGCGCGCAGCAGGACGGCCGCTTGCACACCCTAGCTGAAGATAATAAACATGTTAATCATTAGGCTGGCGCCCGCCGGGCAGGTTGCTTCGCCCGGTTGTCATTGGTTACTCTTGACAAAGACAACCAATTTCACGATACCTATCGTGATAGGAGACTTTGCATGACGATCACCGCGACGCCCATCACCCCCCGCTTCGGTGCCGAGATTTCCGGGGTGGACATCAGCAAGCCGCTCGACGAGGCCACGATCAAGGAATTGATCGCGCTGCAGGACAAATGGGGCGTCACCGTCTATCGCAACACGGGCCTCGATGACGAGGGTCAGATCCGGTTCGCGAAATATTTCGGCCATCTGGAGAGCCTGCCGCCGCGCGAAGGGCGCCCGCGCATCTATCTGTTCAACGCCGGCAATCTGAACGCGCAGGGCGAGATCAACTGGGACCCGTCCGCCACTACCTATCGCAAGGGCGACCAGATCTGGCACACCGATTCCTCCTTCATGGACCTGCGGACCAGCTATTCGATGCTGCGCGCGGTCGAGGTGCCTGCCTCCGGCGGCCCGACGGAATTCTGCGATGCGCGCACCGCCTATGACGATCTGCCGCAGGACGTGAAGGACAAGATCGAGAATCTGGAATGCGAGCACAGCCTGCTCTGGTCGCGCAAGCAGGGCGGGGCGGACATCACCCGCGAGATGATCGAGGAGCGGCACCGGCCGGTGCACAAGCTGGTCAGCCTGCACAAGGGCTCTGGCCGCAAGATGATCTATGCCGGCGCGCATTGCTATCGCGTGGTCGGCTGGGGCTGGGAAGAGAGCCGCGAGCTGATCGACTATCTCAACACCCATGCGACGCAGGAGAAGTATCAGATCAGCGTCGACTATGAGGTCGGCGACATGGTGATCTGGGACAATCTGGCTGTGTTCCACCGGGGCGGCCAGTTCAACTGGGCCGAGCGCCGGGACATGCGCCGCGCTACCGTCCGCGAACTGCCCGCGCCGCCCGAGGGCGACGATCCGTTCGGCGAACTGTTCAAGACCATGCCGAAGATCGAGCCGGTCAAGGCCTGAGCGGCTGATTGTCGGCCGCTCGGTGCCGACAGCATTTTTGACTCGGATCTGGGGAGCGGACCGCGCGGTCCGCTCCCGGGAGAGGCACATCGTCGGTTGCGGCAAATTTTGTGTGCGGGCAGGCCCTGCACAATCTCCTTGCGCGGGCTTTGCGTGCGGCTAAGCTGCTGTTCCGACGGGAGGTTCCTTCAACGGCCCCCGACATGCGAATTTTGTGCGGTGCAGCATTGCTGTGCTGGCCGGCTGTAACTTTTGTTTTCAGTTTTCTGAAATATATTCTGTGGCTTAAAAGCAATAAGTGCTGTCTTGGCGAGGCTGGGCTGCATTTATCTGTTGCGGCGCACAAGATTATCTGATTCCATGCTTCACGGACGCACGATGGGTGGTTAAGGCCCCAGTAACCAGATAGGGCGCATAGTCCCCATTGTCGCCACAAGATACGGAGGCAATATGGGTCAGCATGCCAAGCCGACGGACGGGGCCATCACCCTCGCGGAGCTGCGCGAGTTCGCCTCCTTTCCCGCCGCGACACAGAGATATATCCGCCGCTCGCTCGACGTCGCCCTCCACCGGCGCGACCCGATGCGGACTTGGGGGCGCGATGTGGTCGAGGAAGCCAGCATCCGCGCGCAGGCACGCATCTACGGCAAGATCGACGAGATCAAGACGCGGGTGCCGGATGACAGCGGCCTTGACCAGATCGAGCCTTTCATGGCGCCGCTGGTCACCGTCTCGGCCTTTGATCTGGGCCAGAACCGGCTCAACAGCTTCTCGGCCTACCGCTTCCTGTACGAGCGGCTGATCGGCGCAAACGCGCGGCCCTGGCTGCCGGGCGCCTTCTGCGCCGCCGCCAGCCTTCCGCACCTCCACCCGGAGCGCCGCCGCTCGCTGCTCCAGTCGATCAGCGAGGCGGCCGCCACCGCTGCTGGCTGGTCCACCCGCGAGCCGAGCTTCTACCCTGAATGGGTGGAGAAGGTGGATGTGAGCAAGGCGGCGAACTGAGCGTTATCTAATCTCGAATGAGGGAAGGGCGGTGCCGGCTGGCGCCGCCCTTTCTCATGGCGCGGATCACTCCGCCGCCAGCAGTTCCTCCGCCGCCTGCAGATCGACCGAGACGAGGCGGCTCACGCCCTGCTCGATCATGGTGACGCCGAACAGGCGGTGCATGCGGCTCATCGTCACCGCATTGTGCGTGACAATCAGGTAGCGTGTCTGGGTGTCCTCCACCATGCGCTCCAAAAGGCCGCAGAAGCGCTCGATATTGGCGTCGTCGAGCGGCGCGTCGACCTCGTCCAGCACGCAGATCGGAGCGGGATTGGTGAGGAACAGGCCGAAGATGAGCGCGACGGCGGTCAGCGCCTGCTCGCCGCCGGAGAGGAGCGTAAGCGTGGTGAGGCGCTTGCCGGGCGGCTGGGCCATGATCTCCAGCCCCGCCTCGAGCGGATCATCGCTCTCGATCAGCTCCAGATGCGCGCTGCCGCCCTGGAACAAGGTGGAGAACAGGCGCTGGAAATGGCCGTTCACCGCCTCGAACGCCGCGAGCAGGCGTGCGCGGCCCTCGCGGTTCAGGTGGCCGATCGAGCCGCGAAGCTGGTTGATCGCGGTGTTCAGCTCCTCGCTCTCTGCGCGGCTGCGGGCCTGCGTCTCCTCCAGCTCGGCCAGCTCCGTGGCGGCAACGAGGTTGACGGGGCCGAGTCGCTCGCGATCCAGCGCCAGCTTGTCGTGGCGGGCCTGTTCGTCCTGCGCGGGGCCGACCTCGTCGCTGGGGAAGCCCAGCTTGGTCGGCAGCACCGGTGGCGGGCAGGAGAAGCGCTCGCCGCACGCCTGGCCGATATCCTTGCGGCGTGCGACCGCGTTTTCGGCGCGGGCCAGGGCGCCGGCGCGGGCCTCGCGCGCGCCGGACAGCGCCTCGTTGGTGACGGCAAGCACCTTCTCTGCGGTCGTCAGCGCAGCTTCCGCCGCGGCTTCATCCGTGCGCGCCTGCTCGGCGCGGGCCGCGCCCTCGCGCGCCTCAAGCGCCAGTGCCTCCAGCTGAGCAGCGAGCGCATCGGGCTTGTCGCGCAGCGTGGCGAGATCCTGCGTCAGCGCCTCAGCGCGGGATTTCATCTCCGCGATGCGGCGCGCGGCATCCCCCGCGCGCGCCTTCCAGCCCGACACGTCGCTGCGGATGGCCCGCTGGCGCTCCTCGTCGGCGGCCAGCGCGCGGCTGGCCATGGCCTGCTCGGTCTGCACCTGGCCGATGGCGGCGCGGCACTGCTCGGCCGCGTGCTTGAGCGTGTCGACCTCACGCGCTGTCTCGTTGCCCTGCGGCAGCGCATCGAAGCCGCTCTGGGCGCTCGCCATCTCGGCCTGCGCGGCGGCGAGATCAGCGCGCGCTTCCTCGGCGCGGCGATCGAGATCGGCGCGGCGGCCGGCGATGCGCTCCAGCATCGTGGCGACCTCGCCCAGTGCCCGCTCGGCGGCGCGCAGCGAGTCCTCGGCGGCGGAAGCGGCGGCGCGCGCGGCGCGGTCCTCGGCATTGGCCTCGCGCAGGGCGTTCTCCACGGCGGCGAGCACGGCGGGGCGCTCCTGCGCGATGGCTTCGAGCCGGTTGATGCGGATCAGCCGCTCGGCGGCGGCCAGCCCGCCCTCGGTGACGATGAAGCCATCCCAGCGGCGCAGGCGCCCGTCCAGCGTGACGAGGCGCTGGCCGACATGCAGGGGCTGGCCCGCATCCTCCGCCGCGACGCCGATCTGCGCGAGGCGGCGGGCAAGCGCTTCGGGTGCCGCGACACGCGCGGCGAGCGGCTCGCAGCCCTCGGGCAGCGGCGGATCGGAGGCCATGGCCGCCGCGCCGCCCCAGCGCGCGCCGCCCTGTTCGCCAATGCCTGCCTGGAGATCATCGCCGAGCGCTGCGGCGAGCGCGCGTTCATAGCCCGGCGCGACCTTGAGCTTGTCGATGGCGCGTTCGCCCTGACCATGGCCTTCGAGGCCTTTGGCGAGGGCGCGAGCCTCGCTGTCCAGCGCGGCGGCGGTCGCCCTGGCGGCGGCGAGCGCGCGCTGCTGCGCGGCGACGGCTTCCGTCTGGGTCTCGCGGGCGGCGGCGGCGGCGGCGATGCGCTGTTCGGCGGTGGCGCGGGCGGTGATCGCCTCGGCCTTCTGAGCCTCGGCGGCGCCCTGACGCTCGGCGAGCGGCGCGGGATCAGGAAGCTGCGCCAGCGCCTGCGCGACGCGATCGACCTCGCCGGTCGCACGGGCGAGCTTCTGGCGGGCGGTGGCGAGGCCCGCCTCGGCAACGCGTCGCTCGGCCTGCTCGCTGGCGAGGCGCGCCATGGCCTGGGCGAGGCTCACCTCGGTATCGCGGCTGGCACGCTCGGCATCGGCCAGGCGGGTGGCGTAATGGGGGAGGGTGGCGCGTGCCTCCTTGATGCGCGCCGCGATGGCGACGTCCTCCTCCTGCAGCCGCTCGATGGCATTGGCCGCGTCGATGGCCAGCGCGCCCTCGCGCGCCTGATCCTCGGTCATGCGGGCGAGCTGGGACTGCAACTCGGCGATGCGCCGGATGAGGGCATCCCGCTCGGCGGTCACGCGCTCCAGCTGGAAGCGAGCTTCTGAAGCCGCCTCGCGCGCGGCATTGGCCGTGGAGCGGGCATTGGCCAGCGCTTCGATGGCGGCCTGCGCCTGCGCGGCGGCGCCGAGCTGGCCTTCCTGCGCGGTGCGCACGGCGATCTCGGCGGCCTCGGCCTCCGCCGCCGCGCGGTCGGCCGCCTGCGCCGCCTCCCGATAGCGGGCGAACAGTGCACGCCCCTCGGCCAGGATGATCTGCTCGGAGAGTTGCGTGTAGCGCTCGGCAGCGCGCGCCTGGCGGCGCAGCGAGCCCGCGCGCACGTCCATCTCGGCGAGGATGTCGTCCAATCGTGCGAGATTGGCGGCGCTGGCGCGCAGCTTCTGCTCGGCATCCTTGCGGCGCACATGCAGTCCCGCGATGCCCGCCGCTTCCTCCAGCATGGCGCGGCGCTCGGCGGGCTTGGCGGCGATGACGGCGGCGATCTTGCCCTGGCTGACGAGGGCGGGGCTGTGCGGGCCGGTGGCGGCATCGGCGAAGACGAGCGACACGTCCTTGGCGCGCACGTCCCGCCCATTGGCGCGATAGGCGCTGCCAGCGCCGCGCTCGATCCGGCGGACGACCTCCAGCTCGCCGTCCGGCCCCAGCTCGATCGAGGGGACGGCCGCGCCATTGGGCTGCACGGCGGAGAGGCTCACCTCCGCGAAATCGCGGGCGGGGCGCGTCGCGGTGCCGGCGAAGATCACGTCGTCCATGCCGCCGCCGCGCATCGATTTGGGGCTGGATTCGCCCATCACCCAGCGGATCGCTTCGAGCAGGTTGGACTTGCCGCAGCCATTGGGCCCGACAATGCCGGTCAGCCCCGGCTCGATGCGCAGTTCGGTCGGCTCGACGAAGCTCTTGAAGCCGGTCAGCTTGAGGCGGTGCAGTTCCATGGCTCAGCCGCGCTCCCGGGCCGGCCTTTGCGCCGCCCGCGCATCATCGGAGCTGCCGCCCCCCGCGCCCAATCAGGCGCCCGCGGCCTTGAGGCGCTCAAGCAGCTGCGGCCAGGTCGCCACATTCTCAAGCTTGGCGCCGTTCATGATGAGCGTCGGCGTGCCCTGAATGTCAAAGTCCTTGGTGGCCTTCTCGACGCCCGCGGCGAGCGCTTCGGCCGCCTTGGGATCGGAGAGGCACTGGCGCGCCTTGTCCTCGGGGATGCCGCGCTGCTTGGCGAAGTCGATGAGGCCCGCCATCTGGGCGAGGCGCACGAAGCGCTGCTCGGCCGGCGCGCTCATCGCGGCCTGATAGGCGCCATCGCCGGCGGCCTGGATCTGCTCGATCATCGCCATCTGGTTATGGAAGAACTGCGCGCTGAGCGGGAAGAATGGCTCCGCGCCGCCGCAGCGCGCCAGCAGCGCCACGGTCATGTCCAGCGGATCGCGGATGAAATTGCGATATTCGAAGCTGACCTTGCCGCTGTTCACATGGTCGCGCTCCAGCGGCTCGTGCGCGGACTCCTGGAACTCGGCGCAGTGCGGGCAGGTGTAGGAACCGAACTCGATGAGCTTGATCGGCGCGTCCGGATTGCCCATGCGGAAGCCGCCCTCGGGGGTCGCGACGATCTGCTGCGCCCAGGTGGTGCCCGCCGGTGCGGCCTTGCCCGCGACGCTGCCGCCCGGCGCGGTCGCGGTGTTGCCGCTCTCCTTGCTGCCGCAAGCGGACAGGGCGAGGAGCGCAAGCGCGAGGGGGGCGAGAGCGGTGCTTTTCATCAGGGACAGCCTTGTCGTTCCGGGGAGATTGAGGGGCGGGAACCCGAGCGCCGGTCTAGCTCACTTGCCGGACCGGGGCAATGCCGGCAGCAGGGGCTGGAGCTGCGCCCAGGCGTGGACATCCCGCAGCGGCTTGCCGTTCAGGATGAAGAAGGGCGTGCCCGTGAAATCGGCGACATCGTTGGCGCCGGCGGTCAGCCCGAGCACGACGGCCATCGCCTGCTTGTCGGCCAGGCACTGGCGCTGCGCGGCAGGCGTGATGCCGCGCTTGGCGAGCAGGGCGAAGAGGCCGGTCTTGTCGGCGATCTGCGTGATCGCGCCGAGGCGATCGTCCGGCGCGGCGCTGCCCTCGAAGGCCTGAGCCTTGTCCAGCCAGGCCTGCTGGTTGGCGAACAGCACCTCGTGATTGCCGAGGAACCGCGTGGCCCCGCCGCAGCGCGCGAGCAGGGCGGCGGAGAGATCGAACGCATCGCGCACATAATTGCGATATTCGAGCGCGACGAGGCCGCGCCTGACCCACTGCGCCTTGAGGCTGGGCGCGCCCTCTGCCTCGAAATGGCCGCAATGCGGGCAGGTGTAGGAGAAATATTCGATGAGCCGCGCGGGCGCCTTGGGATTGCCGAGCACGAAGGCGCCGTTGGGCGCGAGCGTGACGATGCGGCTCCAGTCCTGACCCTGCGCGGCGGCGGGCGCGGCGAGCGGGAGGAAGGCGAGGAGTGCGAGCGGGGCAAGGATGCGGCGGTGGATCATCATGGGCTTTCTTGCAGCGAATCGATGGCGCGAAATTCCGTCTAACGAACGGTGACCTCGTGGAGCACGATCATCAACTGATCTTCGGCAGCGGCGCCCCGTTGGCAAGGCCGCGCGCCATGGATTCAAGAACGGTGCGCAATTCCGGATCGCTCACTTCGCGCAGGCCCTCGCCCAGCTCCTGCGGGATCGGGCGGAGCATGGGCGCGGGCGGGCGGCGGGCGGGCTCGGTCGGCACGACATGGCCCTGCTTCATGGCGACCTTCGCCACCGCCTCATAGCCGAAGAACCGGTTCACCCGCTCGATGATCTCCGGCAGGATATGCTGCACCATCGGCGCATGGCCGCTGGCGACGGTGAGCTGGAGCGTGCCGCCTGAGCGCCTGCCCTGCGGGAAGCGGATCGATTCGGGCGCGGTGAGCTGCGCATAGCGCTGGCCGACGATCTCGGCCCAGCGCGTGACGACGCTCGACTGGATGAACCCGAACTTGCGGAAGGCGGCGCGGCCGATATCCGGCATGAGGTCCGCAATGGCGCGCGGCGCGCCGATGCGCGGGCGCTCGGCCGCCGGAGTCGCCGCTGCCTTCGCGCGCGCGGGCCGCCGCGTCCTGTTCTGCGTGGGTTCAGTCATGGCGCAGTCCATGCCATAGGCGGCCCATGCCCGTCGACGGATTAATCGCAACCCAATCGCGCCACGCCCATGCGCTGCTGGCCCATTATCGCGCGCATGCCCGCATCCTGCCCTGGCGCAGTCCGCCGGGTGCGGCGTTGCCCGATCCCTATCGCGTGTGGCTGAGCGAGATCATGCTGCAGCAGACCACGGTGGCGGCGGTCATCCCTTATTATGATCGCTTTCTGGCGCGCTGGCCCAGCGTCGAGGCGCTCGCCGCCGCGCCGGACGGCGACCTGATGGCCGCCTGGGCGGGGCTTGGCTATTATGCCCGCGCGCGCAATCTGCTCGCCTGCGCCCGCCATGTCGCGCAGCATCTGGGCGGGCGCTTCCCTTCGGAAGAGGCGGACCTGCGCGCCCTGCCCGGCATCGGCGCCTATACCGCCGCCGCCATCGCCGCCATCGCCTTCGGGCGGCGCGCGGTGGTGGTGGACGGCAATGTCGAGCGGGTGGTGAGCCGCCTGTTCGCTGTCGAGACGCAGATGCCGGCCGCCAAGCCGGAATTGCGCGCGCTTGCCGAGACCATCACGCCTGAGCGCGACGCGGGCGACTTCGCGCAGGCGATGATGGACCTTGGCGCCACCATCTGCACGCCCACCAAGCCCGCCTGCCTGACCTGCCCGCTTGCCGACATGTGCGCGGCCCGCGCGCAGGGCACGCCAGAGCGCTATCCCATCAGGGCGGTGAAGAAGCCCCGGCCCACGCGCGCCGGCACCGCCTGGTGGGTGGAGAGCGATGGGGCGGTCTGGCTGGTGCGGCGGCCGGACAAGGGCCTGCTCGGCGGCATGCTCGCGCTGCCGACGAGCGACTGGCACGAGGGCGCGCCGGCCATGGCCCTGCCAGATCTGCCGGGCGGCTGGCAGCGGCTGAACCAAAGCGTGCGCCATGTCTTCACCCACTTCGCGCTGGAACTCGGCGTGGCCCGGCTGCGGCTCGGCGCGCCCGGCGACCCTGCCCGCCTTGCCAATGCGCTCGGCGATGGCCAATGGTGGCCGCTGGAGAGACTGGCGCAGGCCGGGCTGCCGACGGTGTTCGCGCGCGCTGCGCAGGTGGCGATGGAAAAGGCGGCGATGGAAAAGGACGGGGACGAATGAGCGAAACCATCGCGCGGCAGC
This sequence comes from Sphingomonadales bacterium, assembly GCA_017304105.1. Classification (GTDB taxonomy): domain Bacteria; phylum Pseudomonadota; class Alphaproteobacteria; order Sphingomonadales; family Sphingomonadaceae; genus Sphingobium. The sequence goes on along the minus strand of JAFKLU010000412.1, from coordinate 544 downwards.
AACAGCCACATCATTATCATCGCGAGCATCCCATCACCTTCTCGGGCGGGACGCTCGACCGCGCCGATCAGCTGCGGGTCAACCCCGACCGGCTGGCCATCGCCTGGGCCGATGGGCGGGCGCGCCGCGTGCTGCTCGACGGGCTCGACCCGCAGCCGACCGAGGAAGGCCTGCTGCTTACCGAAGCGATCCCCGATGGCGCGGACCTTGCCGATCATGCGCTGCTCGGCCTGCGCGAAGATGGCGCGCCGTTGTTCGTCTCGCTGATCGTCAACAAGTCGCCCGAGCCGCCGAGCTTCCCGCCCAAGGTCTGGCAGATCGTGCCGCTGCTCAGCATGGCCGAGGCCGCCCTCTATGGCGGCGCGCGCAGCCTGGTCGACTGGCACGACCGGCACCAGCATTGCGCCCGCTGCGGGGCCCAGACCCATCCGATCAAGGCCGGCTGGGCGCGCCAGTGCGCGACGTGCAGCGCCGAGCATTTCCCGCGCACCGACCCCGTTGTGATCATGCTCGCAGAATATGAGGGCAAGGTGCTGATCGGCCG
>JAFKLU010000411.1 GCA_017304105.1 Sphingomonadales bacterium | reverse complement strand
GGCTCGTCATCGCTCCATCCCCCGAATCGTTTGAGAGGCGGTTAGGCGGCGGGAGGAGGGGAGGGAAGCGGTTTCGCTACGGCAAGGTCGCGCCGATGCGACGGGGCGTCAGCGCCCCTTCCAGACCGCCGGCCGTTTCTCGATGAAGGCAGCCATGCCCTCGGCCTTGTCCTCGCTTGAGGCGAGGAGCTGGAACATGCGGCGTTCGCTGAGCAGGCCCTGCGAGAGCGGCGTTTCGAAGGCGAGGTTCACCAGCTCCTTGTTGGCCATGGCGGCCATGGGCGGCATGGCGGCGATGGCCTGCGCGGTCCTGAGCGCCTCCTCAATGAGCTCGGCGGCGGGGACGACGCGCGCGACGAGACCGGCGCGCTCCGCCTCGGCCGCGTCCATCATGCGGCCGGTGAGGCACATTTCCATGGCCTTGGCCTTGCCGATGGCGCGGGTGAGCCGCTGGGAGCCGCCCATGCCGGGCGCGGTGCCGAGCTTGATTTCAGGCTGGCCGAACTTCGCCGTGTCGGCGGCGATGATGAAATCGGCCATCATGGCGAACTCGCACCCGCCACCCAGCGCAAAGCCGGCCACGGCGGCGATCCACGGCTTGCGCGTGGCGGCAACACGGGTGGTCCACTCGATGAAGAGTTCGGCCAGATACATGTCGGCGCCCGAGAGGTCGGCCATCTCCTTGATGTCCGCGCCAGCCGCGAAGGCGCGCTCGCTGCCCGTGACGACGAGGCAGCGCTGGGCCGGGTCCGCATCATAGGCGGCGAGCACCGCGACCAGGTCGGCCAGGAGCTGCGCGTTGAGGGCATTGAGCGCCTGCGGGCGATTGAGCGTCACCAGCGCGACGGCCTCGCGTTGCTCGATGAGGAGTGTCTCGTAGCTCATGGTCCCTGGCCTCCTGACGATTCGTCCGCTGCGGCGCAGCAATATCGTCCGGAGGCCGCGGGGGACAGGGGCCTGTGCCTAGAGGATGTATTTGCTCAGATCGGTATTCTTGGCGATGCCGGCGAGCTGGCGCTCCACATAGGCGGCATCGATGCGGATCGTTTCGCCCGCGCGGGTGTCCGCCTCGAAGCTTACATCCTCGAGCAGCTTCTCCATGATGGTCTGCAGCCGCCGCGCACCGATATTCTCGACCTGTTCGTTCACCGATGCCGCGATTTTCGCGATCGCGCGGATGCCGTCCGGCTCCAGGCTCATGGTGACGCCCTCGGTGGCGAGCAGGGCGGCATATTGCTCGGGCAGCGATGCCTTGGTGTCGGAGAGGATGGCGACGAAATCCTCCTCCGTCAGCCCTTTCAGCTCCACGCGGATAGGCAGGCGGCCCTGCAGCTCCGGCAGCAGGTCGCTCGGCTTGGCGACATGGAATGCGCCCGAGGCAATGAACAGGATATGGTCGGTCTTGAGCGGGCCATATTTGGTGGCGACCGTCGTGCCCTCGATCAGCGGCAGCAAATCGCGCTGCACGCCCTCCCGGCTCACCGAGCCGCCCCGCACGTCACTCACGGCGATCTTGTCGATTTCGTCGAGGAAGACGATGCCGTTCTGTTCGGCCGACTGGATCGCCACGCGGGCGACATCATCCTGATCGAGGCGCTTGTCCTGCTCCTCCTCCACCAGCTTGTCCCATGCGTCCGCCACGCGCAGCTTGCGCCGCTTCTTCTGCTGCTGGCCGAGCGCCTTGGACATCATGTCCGAGAGGTTGATCATGCCGATGTTGCCGCCCATGCCGGGGATATCCATCGGCATGGAAGGCGCGTCGGCCACTTCGACCTCCACCTCCACATCGTTCATCTGATTGGCTTCGATCTTCTGGCGGAAGGAGAGGCGGGTGGCCTCGCTCGCTTCCTTGCCGGTCAGCGCATCGAGCAGGCGCTGCATCGCCGCCTCGGAGGCAGCCCCGCGCACGGCCTCACGGCGGCGCTCCTTCTCCAGCCGCACGGCCTCCTCGACGAGATCGCGCACGATCTGCTCCACATCGCGGCCGACATATCCAACCTCTGTGAACTTGGTGGCCTCCACCTTGATGAATGGCGCGTCTGCCAGCTTGGCGAGGCGGCGGCTGATCTCGGTCTTGCCGCAGCCCGTGGGGCCGATCATCAGGATGTTCTTGGGCGTCACCTCATCGCGCAGCTCGGCGGGGAGCTGCTGACGGCGCCAGCGATTGCGCAGCGCCACCGCGACGGCGCGCTTGGCGTCGGCCTGGCCGATGATGTGCGCATCGAGCGCGGAGACGATGGCTTTGGGGGTCAGATTGTCGTTCATAAGGTCGCTTTGAGATCCGTTCGTGTCGAGCGAAGTCGAGACACGTTGAGGCTGCGCTGTCCGTCTCTCGACTTCGCTCGAGACGAGCAGGGGAGGGAAGTCAGCTCGCCGAGTCCAGCATTTCGATGGTCAGGCTGTCATTGGTATAGACGCAGATCTCGGCGGCAATGGCCATCGCCTTGCGCGCGAGGGTCTCGGCTTCCTTCTCATAATCCTTGAGCGCGCGGGCGGCGGCGAGGGCATAATTGCCGCCCGAGCCGATGGCGGCGATGCCCTCGACGGGCTCCAGCACATCGCCATTGCCGGTGAGGATCAGCGTCGTCTCCTTGTCGGCCACGATCATCATCGCTTCAAGGTTGCGCAGATACTTGTCGGTGCGCCAATCCTTGGCGAGTTCCACTGCGGCGCGCATGAGCTGGCCGTTGTGGCGCTCCAGCTTGGCCTCCAGGCGCTCGAACAGGGTGAACGCATCGGCCGTCGCCCCGGCAAAACCGCCGATGACGCTGCCGTCATGCAGGCGGCGCACCTTGCGGGCATTGGGCTTCATCACGGTCTGGCCCATGGAGACCTGCCCGTCGCCGATGACGACGACCTTGCCAGAGGATCGGACGGACAGGATGGTGGTGCCATGCCAGACCGGCATGGCGCGGTGATCTTGAGCGGTCATGAGCGGCCATATGGGTGGAGGCCGCGGCGCGCGCAAGCGGCGACATCGTTCCGGCGATTGCCCCTTATCGTCCGGACTATCCCGGATGTGCGTTTCTCGATAGGCATCGGTGCAGAAGGTGGGCCGACGTGCTCGGCAGGGGGGAATTGATGATCGTAAAATCACTCAGGGCCGGGCTCGTCTCCGGCATGCTTCTGTTCGCTCATCCCGCGCAGGCCGGCATCTTCGCCGATGACCTCACAAGGTGCCTGGTAAAAGCCACGACCGTGCCGGATCAGATCGGCCTCATGCAGTGGCTCTTTTCGGCCATCTCCGCCAATCCCTCGATCTCCTCGATGGCGCGAGTGACCGAGGCCGAGCGTGCGGGCTATAACGAGAAGGCCGTGGCCCTGATCGAACGTCTGGTGATGACGGATTGTCGCAAGGAGGCCGTCGCGGCGCTCAGGAATGAGGGGCCGGGCACGATCGAGCTCGCTTTCCGGACTGTCGGCGAAGTCGCGATGCGTGGCCTCATGTCCGATCCGAAGACGAGCGCGGCGATGGGCGCCATCGGGAAAGCCGCCAGCGAAGAGAAGTGGTCGGCACTGGCCAAGGAAGCCGGCCTAGCACCGCCCAAGGCACAATAGCGACACGGAGTGCTCTCACCCGCTTGACACGGCGCTCCTCTCTCGCCAAAGCGCTCCCTCCCGCGACATGGTCGCCGGGCGCGTAGCTCAGTGGTAGAGCACACCCTTCACACGGGTGGGGTCGCAAGTTCAATCCTTGCCGCGCCCACCACTTTTTCCCGATGCTCAGAGGGATTTAGTGGTTCGCTCCTCGATCGACGGCACGCCAGAAATTCAGAACGCTACGCGAACCTGCGCTCGTTCCGGCGCCTGTACGTACAATTTCTGGGCCACGGCTCCCCGTGGCAAATTCGAAACATCCTTGCTCACCCAAACACTGGGGCGAGGGCCGGGAGGCCGGTTCTCCGCCCTATGGCGCCGGCGGTGGCGACTTGGCGTCGCTCGCCGGCAATTGCGGCGCGGCGATTTGAGGTTGATCTCCGGTCAGCGTGCCGAGAAACGCAACGAGTTGGTCGGTCTCCGCCTTGCTCAGTGTCAGCCCGAGCTGAGTCCTGGCCATCACATCCACGGCCTTGGCGAGATCCCCTTCCGACCCGGTGTGAAAATAGGGCGCGGTAAGCGCGATATTGCGAAGGGTCGGCACCTTGAAGAAATAGTCGTCGGCTGCATTACCCGTGATGCCGCCGCGTCCCTTGTCGCCGACGGGGAGATATTTTGCATCCGGCGCTTCGATCTGGCCGAACTTGGCGTACATCGTTCCGCCGAGGTTGACGCCGGAATGGCAGGTGCTGCAGCCCTTGTCCATGAACAGGGACAGCCCCGCCTTCTGCGTGACGTTGAGAGCGGTCGCATCGCCGCGCAGATATTTGTCGAACGGCGCGTTCGGCGTGATGAGCGTCGCTTCGAACAGGGCAATGGCTTTCTGGGCATTGGCCAGCGAAACGGGATTGGCATCGTTCGGAAATGCCCGCGCGAAAGCGTCGCGGTAATTGGGCAGGGCGGCCAACTGTTGGGCGACATGCTCCTTGGGCGATGCCATTTCGACCGGATTGACGAGCGGTCCGGCCGCCTGTTCCTCAAGGTCTTTCGCCCGGCCATCCCAGAACTGCGCGAAATTGAACACTGCATTGAAGACGGTGGGCGAATTGCGCGCACCACGCTGGCCGTGGAAACCGGCAGAGGTGGGCGAGTTGTCCGCGCCGCCAAGGCCGATATTATGGCAGGATTCACAGCTGATCGAATGCGTGACCGACAGGCGCGGCTCGAAATAGAGCATCTTGCCAAGCGCCAACTTGTCCGCCGTCGCCGGATTCCCCGGCAATGAAGGCGCATTGACCGGAATCGGTTTGAAGATGTCGCGGGCGCGCGTGATCAGCGCATCCGTCGTTGGCTGCATCTCCGGCTCGGCACCGTTTGCGGACTCGCCGGCATTCGTGGCCTCGCCAGCCGGTTTGCCGCAGCCGACAACAAGCAGACTGAGGCCAGTCGCAATCAGGATCGAACGGCTGCCGATACGAAATCTGTCCATAGGGACGGTCCTTTCGCCAAACGTCAGGCGCAAGTTCCCTCGACAGCTGAAATGTCGCAGCGCCGAGCAGCGCCACTATATTCCCGTCTTCAACGCCGGGCTCTACGTACAACTCCCATTGGGGCTCGGACCCGTCAGGCCTTGAACACTCTTCGCCGCCCCTCCCCGCATTCGCGCGGGGAGGGGCGGCGGCTCAGTGCCCTGCGTGCTCGCTCGCATTGCCGGCGGCTGGGGCTGCGGCGCTGCCGTCCGGCTTCTGCACCACGGCGTCGGCGAGAATGCGGTCGCCATTGGAGAAGATGAAGGTGAAGCTGATCTTGCCATCGGTGACCGCGGCGGGGTTGACCGACCACAGCATGATGTGCTGCCCGCCCGGCTCCAGCTTGACCGTTTTTCCGGCCGGAATGTCGATGGCGTCGATGGGCTTCATGGAGGCCATGCCGCCCTTCATCATGCTTTCGTGAATTTCCAGGCGCACAGCCTCCTCGGTGGTGACGCCGCGCAGCGTGACGGGCTCGCCGCCGCCATGAATGGTGAAATAGGCAGCCGAGGGCGCCTGCGGGTTCGCGTTCAGCCGCACATATCCGCCGTCCACATAAAGGGGCGGGGGATCGCTGCACCCTGCCGTCATGGCGAGTAACGCCGCCGCCGTCATGAGCATGATGGGCTTGCGCATCTTCTACCTCCGCGTGCCGTTTAGATTTGGCGCTTCTCTATGTTCCCACATGACTTGTGCCAAGCGAAAGCCGTCTTATATCCGCCCACGAAACGACATTCCCCGGTTGGCGCGCAGCGTGGCCGGGGGTCGTGAACCGCTGATTTAATTTGGGGTACAAGAGGGCACATATGGCTAAGGTTATCGGTATCGATCTCGGCACGACGAACAGCTGCGTCGCCGTGATGGACGGCGGCAAGCCGAAGGTTATCGAGAATGCGGAGGGCGCGCGCACCACGCCTTCCATCGTGGCTTTCGCGAAGGATGGTGAGCGGCTCATCGGGCAGCCCGCCAAGCGTCAGGCCGTCACCAATCCGGACAACACCGTGTTCGCGGTGAAGCGCCTCATCGGCCGCCGTTTCGAGGACCCGACGACCAAGAAGGACATGGAGCTCGTCCCCTATTCCATCGTGAAGGGCGCCAATGGCGACGCATGGGTCAAGGCCGGCGGCAAGGATTACAGCCCCTCCCAGATCAGCGCCTTCATCCTGCAGAAGATGAAGGAAACCGCCGAGGCCTATCTCGGCGAGACGGTCACGCAGGCGGTCATCACCGTCCCGGCCTACTTCAACGACGCGCAGCGCCAGGCGACCAAGGACGCCGGCCAGATCGCGGGCCTGGAAGTGCTGCGCATCATCAACGAGCCGACCGCGGCCGCGCTCGCTTATGGTCTGGAGAAGAGCGAGGGCAAGACCATCGCTGTCTATGACCTGGGCGGCGGCACCTTCGACATCTCCATCCTGGAGATTGGCGACGGCGTGTTCGAGGTGAAGTCGACGAACGGCGACACCTTCCTGGGTGGCGAGGACTTCGACTCCAAGATCGTGCAGTATCTGGCGGACGGCTTCCAGAAGGACGAGGGCATCGACCTCACCAAGGACAAGCTCGCGCTGCAGCGCCTGAAGGAAGCGGCCGAAAAGGCGAAGATCGAGCTTTCCAGCGCGCAGACGACCGAGGTCAACCTGCCGTTCATCACGGCGGACCAGAACGGCCCGAAGCACCTCGTCAAGACGATCACCCGCGCCGACCTGGAGCGTCTCGTCGAAGACCTCATCAAGCGCACGCTCGAGCCCTGCCGCAAGGCGATGCAGGACGCGGGCGTCGCCTCCAGCGAGATCAGCGATGTCGTGATGGTCGGCGGCATGACCCGCATGCCGCGCGTGCGCGAAGTCGTGAAGGAGTTCTTCGGCAAGGAGCCGCACACCGGCGTGAACCCGGATGAGGTCGTCGCCATGGGCGCCGCCATCCAGGCGGGCGTGCTACAGGGCGACGTCAAGGACGTGCTGCTGCTCGACGTGACCCCGCTCTCGCTCGGCATTGAGACGCTGGGCGGCGTGTTCACCCGCATGATCGACCGCAACACGACGATCCCGGCCAAGAAGAGCCAGGTCTATTCGACGGCGGACGACAATCAGCAGGCGGTGACCATCCGCGTGTTCCAGGGCGAGCGCGAAATGGCGGCGGACAACAAGCTGCTTGGCCAGTTCGACCTCGTCGGCATTCCGCCTGCGCCGCGCGGCGTGCCGCAGATCGAGGTGACGTTCGACATCGACGCGAACGGCATCGTCTCGGTCCACGCCAAGGACAAGGGCACCGGCAAGGAGCAGCAGATCAAGATTCAGGCCTCTGGCGGTCTGTCCGACAACGACATCGAGCAGATGGTGCGCGACGCGGAGAAGTTTGCCGAAGAGGACAAGAAGCGCCGCGAGGCGGCCGAGGCGAAGAACAACGCCGAGAGCCTCGTCCACACCACCGAGCGCCAGCTCAGCGAGCATGGCGACAAGGTGGATGCGAGCCTGAAGGGCGAGATCGAGGCCGCGATCGCCGCGACCAAGAGCGCCATCGAGGGCGGCGACGTCGAGGCGATGAAGACCAAGACGCAGGAGCTTGCCCAGGTCTCGATGAAGCTTGGTCAGGCGATCTACGAGAAGGAGCAGGCTGCGGCCGCTTCCCCGGGCGCTGACGGCGCGGCCCAGAAGGCCGATGACGATGTCGTGGACGCGGAATTCTCCGAGGTCGACGACGAGAACAAGGCGTAAGAACGAAATGCCAGGGCCGGCCGATGCGGCAATGACGCTCGGCCGGCCCCGGACTTGGGGCTATTGCGGGGCATGAGTACCGATATCGACTATTACGACCTCCTCGAGGTCGAACGGACGGCTGATGGCAGCACCATCAAGTCGGCCTATCGCAAGCTCGCGATGAAATATCATCCTGACAAGAATCCGGGCTGTCAGGAAAGCGAGGCGAAGTTCAAGGCGATCGGCGAGGCATATGAATGCCTCAAGGACCCGCAGAAGCGCGCGGCCTATGACCGGTTCGGCCATGCAGCCTGCCAGCAGGGCGGCATGGGCGGCGGCAATGGATTTGGCGGTGGCGGCGCGGGTTTCGGCGACTTTAGCGACATATTCGACACGATCGTCGGTGGAGGCTTCGGCGGCCAGCGGCAGCAGACGCGGCGCGGTGCCGATCTGCGCTACGATCTGGAAGTCACGCTGGAGGATGCCTTTCACGGCAAGGAGACGACGATCACCATCGACGTCTCGACCCAGTGCGAGAGTTGCGACGGTAACGG
>JAFKLU010000410.1:1122-11974 GCA_017304105.1 Sphingomonadales bacterium | reverse complement strand
CTCGGCCCGCGCAGCATCTTCGGCGGGCGGCATCCACAGCAGCGTCAGGTAATAGCCGCTCTCGAAATGGGCGCCTTCCTCGGCAAACTGCGCGGCGCGCTCACGCTCGACCAGGGCCGAGGCCGGATCGGGGAAGTCGCTTTCCGGATAGTCCTGTGCCGGGCGGCGCACGGCTTCGACGAAGATCGCCCAGCCCGACCCGAGGCGGCGCAGCGCACTGTTGAGGCGCGCGGTGGTGGCGATCAGCTCGGCCGGTGTCGCGCTGTCGAGATCCGGCCCCCGGAAACGGGCCGAGCGCTGGAAGCTGCCATCCTTGTTGAGCACCACGCCGGGCGCGACCAGCGCGGCCCAGGGCAGGAAGTCGGCAAGACGGTCAGCCTTGTTCCGGTATTCGCGCAAGCTGAACATGGCTCTTCACACCCTCAGATAGTTGGGGAAGCGCAGATGCCGCCGCGCGACATCGACGAATTGCGGATCGCGCCGGGCCGCCCAGACTGCGACCATGTGGCCAAGCGCGAAGAGCACGAGCCCTGCGATCCACAGCCGCAGGCCGAGCCCGATGGCTCCGGCCAGCGTCGCATTGGCGATCGCCAGGCCGCGCGGGGCGCCGCCCAGCAGGATGTGCTCGGTCAGCGCCCGGTGGACGGGCACGGCGTAACCCAGCGGCAGTCCGGACGGCGCGCCCTCCATCAGACCAGCGCTCCGCCGCCGAACGAGAAGAACGAGAGGAAGAAGGACGAGGCGGCAAAGGCGATCGACAGGCCGAAGACGATCTGGATCAGGCGCCGGAAGCCGCCGGAGGTGTCGCCGAAGGCGAGCGCAAGACCGGTGGCGATGATGATGATCACAGCGACGATCTTGGCGACCGGCCCCTGAATCGATTCGAGGATCGACTGAAGCGGGGCTTCCCACGGCATCGAGGAACCGGCGGCATGGGCCGGCATGACCGTGACCAGCGCCGCGGCGGCGGTAAGCACGAGGGCGGACGCGCCATTGCGGGCGCGGTCAAGGGTTCGGGTCACGGGCATTCTCCTTCGGTTGCAGGGACAAGGGGGATGAGGCGGTAGTCACCGGCGGCATCGAGACCTTCGACGCGGACCAGCTCGGACAGGCGGCGACCGGTGCCGTCGCGCACCAGCACGGCGATGACATCGATGGTCTCGGCAATGAGCGCGCGCGGCACGGTGACCACGCTTTCCTGGATCAGCTGTTCCATGCGCCGCAGCGTGCCGAGCGCAGAGCCAGCGTGAATTGTTCCGACCCCGCCCGGATGGCCGGTGCCCCAAGCCTTGAGCAGGTCGAGCGCCTCGGCCCCGCGCACCTCGCCGATCGGGATCCGGTCGGGCCGGAGGCGCAGGGCCGAGCGGACCAGGTCGGAGAGCGAGGCGACGCCATCCTTGGTGCGCAGCGCAACGAGATTGGGCGCGGCGCATTGCAGCTCGCGCGTGTCCTCGATCAGCACCACCCGGTCGCCGGTCTTGGCGACCTCGGCCAGCAGGGCATTGGTCAGCGTCGTCTTGCCGGTCGAGGTCCCGCCGGCGACAAGGATATTGGCCCGTGCGGCGACCGCAGCGGCAAGCGCGGCGGCACAGGCCGGTGACATGATCCCGGCCGCGACATAGTCCGCCAGGCTGAACACCGCGCCTGCCGGCTTGCGGATCGCAAAGCTCGGCGCAGCGACGACCGGCGGCAGCAGTCCCTCGAACCGCTCCCCCGTCCCAGGCAATTCTGCGGAGACCCGCGGCGCAGCCGCGTGCACCTCCACCCCAACATGATGCGCGACCAGGCGGATGATCCGCTCACTTGTCGTAGCAGGCAGCACTGCGCCTGTATCGGAAATGCCGAGGCCGAGCCGGTCGACCCACAGCCGCCCGTCGGGATTGAGCATGACTTCGATAACCGCCGGGTCTTCAAGCCAGGACCCGATCTCGGGCCCGAGCGCCGTGCGCAACATGCGCGCACCGCGCGTTGCTGCCTCGGACCGGATCGGAATAACGCTCATCGCTGCCTCGCAATTGCGCGCACCGACAACCGGCCCGCGTGACGAGGCGGATCAAAAGGGCATCAAATCACGCCAGGGCAACAAGCATTTGGCGTGAGCAAAGCCAGGCGTGCCCAAAGAAACCATGGCGTAAATCACGACATGGCCAATCCTCGTCATTCGCGCCGACCAGCTTGACTGCGCACGATTTTCAGAAGGCCGATCAAAGCGATTGGCGCGCAAGCCGCGTTGCCGAGGCGCGGCGGCTGTGCTTTACCCTGTCTCCGATGAGGGACCCTGCCGAGATCGACAAATTCATTGCCCAGTGGCGCGATACCGGCGGCAGCGAACTGGCGAACACGCAGAGCTTCATCAACGGCCTGTGCCACTTGCTGGGGCTGGAGCCGCCCGCCGGCAGTCGCAGCGACGATGCCCACAACGATTACGTCTTCGAACGCCGCGTCTTTCAGGACAACGGCGACGGAACGCAAAGCTTCGGCCGGATCGATTGCTACAAGCGCGACGCCTTCATCCTCGAGGCCAAGCAGGGCAGCGAGGCTGACCGGGCAGCAGCCGACAAGGGCGAGGACGATCTCGACATTTTCGGCCAGACCGCCAGCGCCCGCGTCAAGCGCGGCACTGCCCGGCGCGGTACGCCCGGGTGGGCCAAGGCAATGGTCCAGGCCAAGGGTCAGGCCGAACGCTATGCCAAGGCGCTGCCCGTCGACCATGGCTGGCCGCCGTTCCTGCTGGTGGCCGACATCGGCTATTGCATCGAGGTCTATGCCGACTTCACGGGCACCGGAAAGGCCTATGCCCAGTTCCCCGACCGGGCGCGCTACCGGATCATGCTGGAGGATCTGCGCGATCCTGATGTGCGCGACCGCCTTCGCGCAATCTGGACCGATCCCAAGAGCCTCGATCCAACGGCGCGCGCCGCCCGCGTCACGCGGGACATTGCCGACTTGCTGGCAACGGTCGCCCGCAGGCTGGAAAAGCGCGGCTACAATGCCGAGACGACCAGCGGCTTCCTGATGCGGGTGCTGTTCACGATGTTTGCCGAGGATAGCGGCCTGATCCCGGAACGCAGTTTCACCACCCTGCTGAAGAACCAGCGCGCCCACCCGGAGCATCTGGAACATCAGCTTTCCGCGCTGTGGGCGGCGATGGACAAGGGCGAATTCTCGCCCGCGCTCGGCGTGCCGCTGAAGAAGTTCAACGGCTACTTGTTCAAGGAACGCACTGCGATCCCGCTCGATGCCGAAGAGCTGGAAGTGTTGATCAAGGCCGGCGAGCATGTCTGGACCGAGGTCGAACCGGCGATCTTCGGCACCCTGCTGGAACGCGCGCTGAACCCCAAGGAGCGGGCCAAGCTGGGCGCGCATTACACCCCGCGCGCCTATGTCGAGCGGCTGATCGGCCCGACCATCATGGAGCCGCTGCGCGCCGATTGGGACGGGGTGCGCGGGGCCGCCGCCACGCTGATCGATGAAGGCAAGGCCGACGAGGCCAAGGCCCATGTCGAGGCTTTCCATGCGCGCCTGGCGCAGACCAGGGTTCTCGATCCGGCCTGCGGCACCGGCAACTTCCTCTATGTCGCCATGGCGCGGATGAAGGAGCTGGAAGGCGAAGTGCTCGACCTGCTGGTCGAACTGGGCGACGATCAATATGTGGCGGAACTGACCGGCCACACCATCACGCCGGAAAACTTCCTCGGCATCGAGATCAATCCGCGCGCCGCCGCGATTGCCCAGCTGGTGCTGTGGATCGGCTACCTGCAATGGCACTTCCGGGTGAATGGCGCGGGCCGCGCCCCGCCCGAACCGATCTTGCGCGACGTCCGCACCATCGAGAACCGCGATGCCCTGATCGAATGGGACGACAAGGTGCTGGAACTGGACGAGGCCGGCAAGCCCGTCAGCCGCTGGGATGACGAGACGATGAAACCGCACCCCGTCACCGGCAAGCCGGTGCCCGACGAGGAAGCGCGGGTCGAAGTCTGGCGCTACGTGAGTCCCCGCGCAGCCAAGTGGCCGAAGGCGGACTTCATCGTCGGCAACCCGCCCTTCATTGGCGCCAAAGACGTGCGCGACCGGCTTGGCGACGGCTATTTCGAGGCACTGTTTGCCACGACTGACGTTCCCGAAAGCGCCGACTTCGTCATGCACTGGTGGGACAAGGCGGCCACTGCCGCGCGCAAGAGCGGCACGCGCCGGTTCGGCTTTGTCACAACCAATTCAATCACGCAGGTGTTCAGCCGGCGCGTGATCGCAAAGCATCTGGACGCGAAGGACCGGGTGAGCCTGCTCTTCGCCATTCCTAACCACCCCTGGGTGGACGAGAAGGACGGGGCGGCCGTGCGCATCGCCATGACGGTCGCCGCACCTGGGAAGGCCGCAGGTCGGCACTGGGGCGTCGTTGATGAAAGCCAGGCCCCCGCCCATCTCGTTTACACAGAGAGGGTCGGCCAGATTAGCAGCGATCTCCGCATCGGCGCCGATGTGACGGCGACCGTAGCGCTCAAGGCAAATGATGGCCTGTGCTCGCCCGGCGTGAAGCTGCACGGCGATGGCTTCATTGTTACGCCGGAACAGGCAACGACACTTTCGCAGGTTCAAATCAGCGGCACGCCACCACCATACCTCCGCACCGGCGTCGGCGATGGTGATGCGGTGATCTTCGACTATCGCAATGGCCGCGATCTCGCCTCGCGACCGCGCGGTGTGAAGGTGATCGATCTCTTTGGCCTGAGCGAAGCCGAAGTGCGCGAACGGCATCCGGCGGTTTACCAGCACGTGCTGGCCAGCGTTAAACCGCACCGCGACCAGAACAATCGCGCTAGCTACCGCGATAACTGGTGGGTGTTCGGCGAGCAGCGCACAGAACTGCGCAAGGCCCTGCGCGGGGTAAATCGCTACATCGCCACCATCGAAACGGCGAAGCACCGGGTACTCCAGTTCCTGCCCATGTCGATCCTGCCCGACAACAAGCTGATCTGCATCGCACTGGATGACGCCTATTCGCTCGGTGTCCTGTCGAGCCGATTCCACGTGCCCTGGGCCATTGCCAGCGGTGGAAGGCTGGGAATGGGCGACGACCCCGTTTACGTGAAATCTCGCTGCTTCGACCCCTTTCCGTTCCCCGCAGACGTCCCCGAACCGCTTAAGGACAAGATTCGCGCCCAGGCCGAAGCGCTCGACGCGCTGCGCAAGCGTGTGCTGGTCGAACACGAGGACCTGACCCTCACCCGGCTCTACAATGTGCTCGAAGCCCTGAAGGAAGGCCGCCCGCTCACGGATGCCGAGCGCGGCATTCACGATCGCGGGCTCGTCACCCTGATCCGCCAGCACCACGACGCGATCGATGCTCTCGTAGCCGAGGCCTATGGCTGGCCGGCCGATCTCTCCGACGAAGAAGTGCTCACCCGCCTCGTCGCGCTCAACAAGGCGCGCGCCGCCGAAGAGGCCAAGGGGCTGATCCGCTGGCTGCGCCCGGAATTCCAGGCGCCGGACTACAAGGCCCCGGTCACCCAGACGCTCGATCTGGGCGAGGCCGCAGCCGTGCTGCCCGACAATGTCATCCCCTGGCCCGGCTCGCTCCCCGAACAGGTCAGCGCCGTGCAGACCATCCTCTCCGCCGCCGGCTCCCCGCTGGCCCCGCAGGACGTCGCCCGCGCGTTCAAGGGCAAGCGCGCCGCCACGGTCCGCCCGGTGCTCGATGCGCTGGCCGGGATCGGCATGGCCCGCCGCCTGAAGGACGGCAGATACGCGGCGTGATCTTTATGTGAGATACCGTGCAGGTTTCTGACATTGGCGGCCCGCTATGTCAGAAACCCGCCCAATGCTTTTATCGCGCGAGGCGCTGCTCGCTCTCCATCCGCCGCGCGAGTGCCGAGACAAAGGCCGTAAACCGCTCCTGCGCCTGTGCTTGGGCTGCCGGAAGCTGGCTGTCCGGCAAGGCCGGGTTGGAGATGAGCCAGGTCCGCACGAACAGGGCGATGGCTTCGTTGCCGACCTCGACATGGTAATCCAGCTTGTCCAGCTGCCGTGAAATCCGGTCCAGACGGCGGCTGAAGGCGGCTTCCATCCGTTCGGAACTGTCCGGCGACAGGAACGATGCCAGCGCTGCCTCGACCACGGCGGCCTGCGAAACCCGTTTGCGGGAAGCGTAGTCAGCCAACTGGTCGGCAAGCTCGGGCGGCAGGCGGAAGGTGTGGCGGGTGCGCTTCACAGCTCGATCCCGTCGCCAGGGTCAAGTGCCGCCTGCCGGGCAACGGTCCGCATTCGGTCAGCTTGCCGCCGGCTTTGCGCCAGGTCTTCCTCGATCATCGGTTCCTCGAACTCGAATTCGCTGACCACGCGCGGGGGGAGGATGATTTCCTCATGCTCCGGCAGTTCCGGCTCCCGCCTGATGCCGCCATTGTCCGCGTCACAATCGTCGTCGTCCGCTGGAGACGGGTGCTTCTGCGCTGTTGGCGACTGGACGATCATATCCGCCCAGGCACCGGCATTTGCGGCGTTTGGTGCGGCCTTCCGACATTCCGGTGGCGGCAGGATGCGGGCGCTCAGTCGTCGATCCTTGAAATAGCGCGCCTTCTTGGCACGGATCGGATGCAGCCCGGCCAGCATCACGATCTCGTCATCCGGCGGTAGCTGCATGATCTCGCCCGGCGTCAACAAGGCCCGGGCCGTCTCGGAGCGCGAAACCATCAGGTGGCCAAGCCAGGGCGACAGCCGGTGCCCGGCATAGTTCTTCATCGCCCGCATTTCCGTGGCCGTGCCGAGCGAATCCGACACGCGCTTGGCGGTGCGCTCGTCGTTCGTGGCGAA
Organism: Sphingomonadales bacterium; assembly: GCA_017304105.1. Classification (GTDB taxonomy): domain Bacteria; phylum Pseudomonadota; class Alphaproteobacteria; order Sphingomonadales; family Sphingomonadaceae; genus Sphingobium. Next base: position 5,164 of record JAFKLU010000410.1, on the reverse strand, counting down.
GCAGACCCGGACATGGCAATTGTCGAGGATGGCGTTGTTTTGCCCATAGGCCTTCTCGATCTGGTTCAGCGACTGGGCGATCAGAAAGGCCTTGAGGCCATAGCCCGCCATGAAGGCCAGCGCGCTCTCGAAGAAATCGAGCCGCCCCAGCGCGGGGAACTCGTCCAGCATCAGCAGGACGCGGTGCCGCTTGCTGTTCACCTCAAGTTCTTCGGTCAGGCGCCGCCCGACCTGATTGAGGATCAGGCGGATAAGCGGCTTGGTCCGGCTGATGTCGGAAGGCGGCACCACGAGGTAGAGAGTCGCTGGCTGCTTGCCCGACACCAGGTCCATGATCCGCCAATCGCATTGCCGGGTAACCTCGGCGATGACCGGATCGCGATAGAGGCCAAGAAACGACATGGCTGTCGACAGGACGCCCGACCGCTCGTTCTCGGACTTGTTGAGCAATTCGCGCGCGGCACTGGCGACCACCGGATGGACTCCGGCTTCGCCCAGGTGGGGCGTCGCCATCATGGCGGTCAGCGTCGCCTCGATGGTGCGGCGGGGATCGGAGAGAAATGCCGCAACTCCGGCAAGGGTCTTGTCCGGTTCGGCGTAGAGCACGTGAAGGATAGCGCCGACGAGCAGCGAATGGCTGGTCTTCTCCCAGTGATTGCGGCGTTCGAGCGAGCCTTCGGGATCGACCAGCACGTCGGCGATGTTCTGGACATCGCGGACTTCGGTCACGCCGCGCCGCACTTCCAGCAAGGGGTTGTATGCCGCCGAGTTGGCGTTCGTCGGGTCGAACAACAGGACCCGGCTGAACTGCGAGCGGAAACCGGCAGTGAGGGTCCAGTTTTCGCCCTTGATGTCATGGATGATGGCTGAGGCAGGCCAGGTCAGCAGGGTCGGGATGACAAGCCCGACGCCCTTTCCGCTGCGTGTCGGCGCGAAGCAGAGAACGTGCTCCGGGCCGTCATGCCGCAGATAGCTGTGTTCATGCTGGCCCAGCACGGCACCATGATCACCCAGCAGCCCCGCGTCAGTGATTTCGGCCCCATCGGCCCATCGCGCGGAGCCGAATGTCTCTGTTCGCTTCAATTCGCGCGCGCGCCAAACTGACATCGCGATGGCGACAGCGACGGCGGCAAGCCCGCTGGCAGCAGCAATCATGCCGCCGGTTTCGAAGACCTCTGGGGCATAAGCTTCAAAACTGAACCACCACCAGAAAATTGCCGGCGGCGGATAGACCGGGTGACCGAAGGCAACGCCCATCGGTGCTCCCAGTTCGGGCTGATATCCCAGAGCCGCCGCCGTCCATTGGGTAGCGCCCCAGACACCAACCAATACGATGAGCAGAACGGCTGTGATCTGCCCCCAGAGAATGCGGGTTCCTGACATGACTGCGCTCCTTCAGGGAACGCTGCTGGGCCGGAAACCGATATTCAAGACGGGCTGTCGAGCGAGCGCAGAGTGGCGGGCTGGGCTAAAACCGGCAGGGTCAACGCCTGTAGAGATTGATCCGGAGTTCTTTTGTGAAATACGTTTCACGCCAAGACGATATGATTTTTCGCGAATCCAGCCAAGTGAGCAACTCACGATTCTCCGGCGTGTCCCCGATCATGGGTACGTGATGACCGGTCCGTATCTCCGAAAACGGCTTGGGAAGTGATGCCAGAAGCTCGCGCACCTCTTGGTCTCCCAAGATGGTTTGGGCCCGGTTGAGCAATGCAATCTGCGTCCTGATCGGCGCGGAATGCACGATGATCGAACGTGCCGTCGCGGAGTCGAACGCACTCATGTCCGCGCCAGTACGCTCGAGTATCTGACCTACCCGCGCGGCACGCGATGATTCGGCGCCGATCGTGGCCGGATCCATCAAGCGAACGATCGCCAGCTTGCTCTCCTCCGGTAACTCGGTATCGAGTAGCAATTCGCGAAAGTCGTCGCCGAACGAGAATTCGGCGGCACGCGCCAGATAGTTGTCGATGTTCTTTGCCACGAACAAGACGCGAAGATCGCGGTCATCACCGAGTGCGGTCAAGTTCGCTTCCGAGAATATGACCTTTCTCTCCTCGATCAAGATTCTTCGTTTTGTCGCGCCTAGCTTTTCTGGGATGTCCCTGAACTGCCGTGGAAGCGCGCTCACGTAAATGCGATAAACATCGTCCCGCAATGCATCGGCCTCGACGAGGAACCTGCGCACACCCCTACCTTCCTCACCCTCGGGAATCGCTCCCTGGGTAAGTTGCTGCGCGGTGACTTCACTGTCGAGGTAAGCAATCAGGCTCTCGCTGTCGAAGGCCTCGCTCGCCATGAACGTCAGGCAATTTTGCCACGATGGCTCAATCCGCCCGAGCCGGAAGATCGAAGCATGCAGCCGTGAAGGCACTTCAGCGAGCGAAGGGAGGAGCGTCTCCTGCCGACCAAGGAATGTCTCGATATCTTCATGCTCGAGCTCCGCACGGTCGATCACGGCAAGGATCGCGCCAACGCTCTCCTTGTTGTTATCCTCCAGTTCCAGCAGGACTTTATTCAAATAGAGATCGAAGTCGCGCTCGATCCGCGCGGTTAGCGCCTCGTGTGCCGCTCCAAGCACCGTGGTGTAATTGCGCGTCCGCAGTCCCTGATGATCCGCATGCCCGAGCAACGTCGCAAACGCGAACTCGAGGTTGGCAATCGAAAGTCGATATTGACCGTTGTCTACCAATTGTCGTGCAATTGCGGGGAAGTCGCCGGTCGAAGAGAGATCGTTGATCTCGACCTTGAGGCATCTTAGCCGTTCCGGCGCGAGATCGATCCCCTGCGCTAGGATCTGCGGCAGTTTGGCCGAAAGGAAATCCGCGAATGCGGGGTAACGCCCTGGCAGGGTCTTGAGGGCCGCCACTGGTAGGTGCGCAACGATGTGCGCGATGTGCGAAAGGCACCGCGTGCTCGTCAAAGCTGCGGGAATAAACCCTGTCCACTTGTCGAGGAGTCCTGAGAGTAAAGCCGGAACCTCGGTGCCCGCCTCGTAATAGTTCGCAAGGAAATCCTCACATTCCGCAAACGCCCCGGCCATGAACTCAAACATGCTTCCTGCTTGGTGCGAGTAGGCTTCCATTTCGCCCAGCAGGCAGTCGACGATCTTGATATTCAGCACATAGGGTTGGCGGAAATCGTCATCGCGCATAGCCGCGATGACTTCCTTGGGGTTGTCGATTTGGAACATCGGTTCGGGATTGATGAAGCCCCGAATCTGGATGAGAAACTTGTTGTCACTGGGCGAGAGCCGGCCGGAATGGAACAGCGACGTATATAAGTAATAAGAATCGTCGAGATATCCCTCGAAGACGAGGTATCGCGCCAGCTCGCGTTTGTCGCCGAACGCCACGAACAGGTCCTCGACCCCATTGGCGTTCATCCTGATGATCTCGCTAAACTTGGAAACCCTGAGCGCAGACAGTCTTGACCGTAGCTGGCGGATCTCCCTCACCGTCGCGCTCTTAGCCGCAGCAGACCTTCGTTCGATTTCTTCCTTGCGCTCAAGATAGGTTCTTTGCGGGTCGACCTCCGACTGGAAATCCGGAAGATCGTGACGCTGGCGCCCGTTTTGAAATGTCTGGCAAAACAGCTGACGTGTTGCGATGATGCTTTCTATTGCTTCGCTGTTCGCAAGTACGCGCACATCGACCAAGTCCTGTGCGTTAACGCCTACCGACACGGTGTATGCTGGAAGTTTAGCGATAAGCGCCATCGCGTAGATCCGGCGAAGCTCCAGTAGATCGGCGGGGATCTGCTGTTCGACGCTCTCGCTTTGTTCCTCAAGCCGCGCGATCTGGGCCTTAATTTGCATCTCGGCGTTGCTGACAAACTCGGCCTGTTTGCCGAGGATCGCGGCAAGATGCCCTTTGCCGCGATGAAGGTTCTCGAAATCGCGGGGGAAGACATTCTTGTAAATCAGAATGGCGAGAAGCTTATTCCTTTCGAGCACATTTTCGCCGTCTGTCTCGAGATTGGCGACATAGATTGCGTATTCGTTGAAGATGTTATGTATGAGCCGCAGATCGTCGAGGTATCG
>JAFKLU010000410.1:0-1084 GCA_017304105.1 Sphingomonadales bacterium | reverse complement strand
CCTCGCGCAGGAAGCGCCGGTCGAGCTTTTCGTCGAGCGCCAGCCGTCTGCCCTGCTCGAGCACCTTGTCGATCGCGTTCGAGCTGTTGATGATCGGGATGACTGGAATGAGGAATTCGAAGAACTTCGTCCGGTCGGTGTTGACGAACATGTCGTCGCGAAGCGCATACAGGAAGCGGATCGTCCGCCGCACACCGGAATTTGCGTTCACCAGGCTGTTTATCTCGCGCAGCGTTACGAAAATCTCGGAGTTGTTGAACCGGTCGAGGTCTTCGATGACAACCAAGTCGTAGCGCGTCGACTGGAAGAAATAGATTATCTCGTCGAGGTGGCGATTGAGAATTGAATCCTGCGTCGGCGATGCCGGGACGATTTCGATGTCCTTGAGCGAAATGCTCTTCAGCGAGACGCCGAAGCTCGCGACGTAGAAATGGTGTAAGGCGTGCCAAAGGAACGATCCTCCGATTACGAAGGCAGCGAGATTGAGCCAGTTGCTTGTGGCCAAAGGAACGAAAAAGGTGCCGTTGAAAATTGCGTCGCGCTGCTCAACGAGCCGCCACACCGCTACCAATCCAACTAATATGTAGAGCGACTTTACAATCGCCAACTTGCCCGGAGACTGGATGCGTTTGAACCGCGATAGCGGCAGGTGATTGGCATCAGCGCCGTAGAGCATCTGTTGGAGGATGCTGCGCTCAATCTCCTGCTTGCTGACCTCGCCGCCCGTCGACGCCGCCTCTGGCAGGAACGCGGCAAGCGAGATTTGCAGCGAAGGACGCGGGTACTTTTTGAGGAATGACTGGATGATGCTGCTTTTACCCGAACCGTAAGGCCCGGTCAGCGCTATATTCGAAACCCGCGGATTGTTCGTCGCGAACAGCAGCGCTTCGGAGTATACTCCTGCCTCATCAGCCTTGTCGGTTGGGGCAAGGTCAATAAATTTTGATGGTTCGCCAGTTCCTTCGAGCGAAGAACTCAATCGAACCCATAGTTTGCCGATGAGGTTCTTCTGTCCGTCGTCACAACATTTGGCACAGATCGCTGCGTAGATTAGCGGAGTGTAGGCCTCGTCTGGGGGTTGATG
>JAFKLU010000409.1 GCA_017304105.1 Sphingomonadales bacterium | reverse complement strand
CATCCGCCAGGACGAGCGCCAATGCCGCATCCACATCCGCGCTCGCCTTGCCGATGCGCGCCAGCGTGGCGGATTGCTGCGCGATCTCCAGCGGATCGCCATCGCGCAGCTTGCCGCCGATTTCCTCCGCAAAGCTGCGGACAAGGCCTCGCGCCATGCCGATCGGCGCCCCGACGATCGAGAAAGGCGCGAGATCGGCGAAGGGCATGCGATAGATCGCGCCTTCATGGCATTGGGCGCCGGCCGTGGTGCCGGCCAGCATGTCGGCGAGGCTGCAGCTGCGATGGGCCGGGATGAAGGCATTCCCGATCCTTATCGAGCGGCTGCCGGTCGCGCGCATGCCCATCGTATGCCAGTCGTCGATCACCTCGATCTCCGACTTGGGCACAACGAAGAAACGCGGCGCGACGGACCCGTCCGCCAAGTGCACCGCATTGCCAATGATGACCCAGCTTGCATAGTCGATGCCGGAGCAGAAACGCCCCGTCGCGCCGGTCAGCCGATAGCCGTCGCCCTCTGGCACGACCTTGCCGCCCAGACGGAAGACCGTGGCGATGAGCGTGGTCGGCTCCGCCATCACTTCCTTCTGCGCTTCTTCAGGAAAAAGATTGATCAGCCAGCTATGGCCGGCCAGCACGCCATAGACCCAGGCAGCCGAGCCGTCCGCCGCGCCGAACTCCGCCGTGACGCGCACCAGATCCGCGAAACCCAGTTCGGACCCGCCGAGCGACCTGGGCATGATGAGACCGAACAGACCGGCACGGCGCATCTTGTCGACCAGCGCGTCGGAGAGATGGCGGTCCGCTTCCGACTGGGCCGCTGTTGCCAGCACATCCGGCAGGAGCGCGCGCGCGACCCGCAGCGCTTCGTCGCCCGAGGCCAGGGTCGGCCAGGCCGGCGCAACCGCCAAATCCACTCCTGATGTCGTGCTGCCGTTCACGGCCTGTCCTTTCTTATATCTTGAGCTTCAGCTTCTGCATCGCGCCGTCAAACCCGCGGATTGACGTGAATGCCATATTGTTATACGTTTTTGGTATCCGATTTTGGCGAACGCCGCAAGCGACATGAACGGCGGGCCAATTCAACTCGTCGAGGTCTGAAAAGGAGAGAAGATGGCGCAGATCGTTCTGGGCATCGGCACGAGCCACGGGCCGATGCTGGTCACGGAAACCGAGACCTGGGGGGCCCGGGTGCCCGCCGACAAGGTCAATCGCCATGCCTGGAAGGGCCAGAGCTGGAGCTATGACGAGCTGGTCCAAGCGCGCGCGGACGAACAGCTCGCCGAGCAGGTGACCAGATCGGTCTGGGACGAGCGCCAGGCCGTCTGCCAGCGGAACATCGAGCGGCTGGCGGATGTTTTCGAAGAAGCCAGGGTCGATGTCGCGGTCGTCGTCGGCAACGACCAGATGGAATTGTTCGACAACAGCCTCAACCCCGCTTTCGGGGTGCATTATGGCGACACGATCACCAATCACGAGTTTTCGGAAGAGCGCCTCAAGCGGCTGCCGCCCGGTATCGAAATCTCCCTTCCGGGCTATATCCCGAGTGGCGGCGCCGATTATCGCGGCTGCCCGGAACTCGGCCTGCACATCATCAAGCAGGCGATAGCCGATGAGTTCGACGTGGCGGCGATGAACAAGCTGCCCAAGGTGGAAACGCCGCACGCATTCGGCTTCGTCTATCGCCGCATCATGCGCGACCGGCCGGTGCCAAGCGTCATGGTGACGGTGAACGCATTCTTCCCGCCCAATCAGCCGACAGTGCGCCGCTGCCATGCCTTTGGGCAGTCGTTGCTGCGCGCGATCACCTCATGGGAGAGTGACGCGCGGGTCGCGCTGATCGCCAGCGGCGGCCTTACGCATTTCGTTATCGACGAGGCGGTCGACCAGACCTTTCTCACTGCGCTCAGGAACCGCGACTTCGAACCGGTCTATGCACTGGGCGAAGCCGTGTTTCAGGACGGCACCTCGGAAATGAAGAACTGGGTTCCTGTCGCGGGCGCGATGGCCACCCTCGGCCTGGAGCCGCATTTTCTCGATTATGTCCCCTGCTATCGCAGCGTCGCCGGCACCGGCAACGCCATGGGCTTCGTCTATTGGCGCTGAACTGCTTGGACCACTGGGAAATCCCATGATCAGAACCTGTCTTTGCGACGATGAGACGTTCTTCGTCGCGGATGCGATCGACGGGCTTGTGGGCGATTTCGGCTTTTACAGGTCGCGATCGGAATCAGATACGCTTGCCAGGCCCAGGAATGACCGCTGCTCCCGTTTCCTGTGGCCATTCGCGCAGAAGCAACGAAGCAAGACTATCGCAGCACGGCCCGCAGCACTTCTGCGGCCTCTTTAGGTCGCCCGTCCATTCCGACCAGATCATGGGCCTTGTGGGCGGAGTCGCGCATCGCGACGAGCCACGCCTTTTCGCGAATGCCTTCCGGATCGCCGCGACGCACCGCGACGTCGAGCAGCCGCCACAGCTCGTCCAGTTCGCTCTCGCGATAGATATGCTGCTCTGCCGTCGTCGAGCGCTGGAGACGGTCCGCCAGGATCTGGATCGTCAGATCCGAAAAATTCTCGATCGGCAGCACATCATTGAGATTCAAAACACATTCTCCACGAAAATAAGGCGTGACTCTCGGTCTCTCGCCAGATAATATACATTATTGTCTAATTAAATTGGGTAGGTCAAATGCTCTCTCATGAGGATAACGAGCTTCTTTGCCGGGTCGGACCAGGTACGCCCATGGGCGAGCTCATGCGCCGCTTCTGGATGCCGGCACTGTTGACCCAGGAGCTCGAGGCCGACGGCAAGCCGGTGCGTATCAGCCTGCTGGGCGAGAAGCTGGTCGCCTTCATGGACAGCGAGGAGCGCATCGGCCTCCTCGACGAGCATTGCCCGCATCGCGGCACGTCTCTGGCGCTCGGCGTCAACGGCGAATGCGGCCTGCGCTGTCTCTTCCACGGCTGGAAGTTCGACGTGACCGGCCAGTGCGTCGATACGCCCGCCGAGCCGGAGAACAGCAAGCTCGCCGGTGCGATGCGCGTGAAGGCCTATCCCACGCGGGTCGCGGGCGGCATGGTCTGGACCTATATGGGCCCGAAGGAGAAGGAACCGGCCTTTCCGCACTTCCCTTGGTTCGACATGCCCCCGGGCAGCTGCGAGGCATTCAAGGTCATCTACGAGTGCAACTATTCACAGGCGCTCGAAGGCGCAGTGGACAGCTCGCATGCCGGCATCCTGCATCGCGACAGCGCCTGGGACCAGCCCGCCAAATGGCCGCACGAGAAGGATCTGCGCCCCAAGCTGGAGGTTGAATTCACCCGCTATGGCATGCGCTACTGTGCCGTGCGCAATGACGGCGAGGACAAGCATGCCCGCATGACGCAGGTGCCGATGCCGTTCTGGACCTTCATTCCGCCGGATGGCCAGAAGGCGCCGGAGTTCCGCCGCAATCGTCGCCTCGTCAATGCCTTCGTGCCGCGCGACGATTACACGACCTGGCACATCCAGTTCTTCTACGATCCCGGCCAGACGATCAGTCGTGAGCATCGCATGGCAGAGGCGAATACGCCGCACGACGCCGAGTTCTTCAAGACCAACGGCATCGGCGTCTGGTACAATCAGGACCGCGAGATGATGCGCACCCGCAACATGTCCGGCATCGAGGGCGTGGCGCTGCAGGATCATGCCGTGAGCGAGACGATGGGCCGGATCGCCGACCGGACCAAGGAACATCTCGGCCGGTCGGACATGGCGGTCGTCGCCTTCCGCCGCATGATGCTGCGCGCCGTGCGCAAGCTCCAGCAGACCGGTGAGTTGCCCGAGGCCGATCAGGGCGGGTTCGACTGGAACCGCATCACGGCCGAGACCTTCCTGTTTTCGCCCGACAAGAAGTGGCAAGACATCCAGCCGCTGGACGAAGATCTCCAGCCGGCCGGCGCGGCAGCGGCCTGAGCCCGTGGCACATTTCCTCGTCGAGTACCGGGAAATCGGCAATCCGGACGCGCGCGAGGCCAGGCGTCCGGATCATATCGCCTATCGCAAGGGCCTTGGCGCCGCCATGGCCCTTGCGGGGCCGTTGCTCGACGAGGACGAGAAGCCCATCGGCAGCATCGTGATCCTGGAGGCGGCGAGCCAGGAGGCCGCGCAGACCCTGGCGCTCGAAGATCCCTATGTCGCACATGGCGTCATGACAATCGTGTCGGTGCGCCGCTATCGCATTGCCGCGATGAAGCCGCCCGCCTGAGGGAAGAAGGGTTTCGCCGGTGACCGTCTTCGACCCCAGGGATTATCGCGACGCGCTCGGCCGCTTCGCCACCGGCGTAACGGTCGTCACGACACGCGACGCCGATGGTCAGCCCGTGGGTGTCACCGCAAACAGCTACAATAGCGTCTCGCTCGATCCTCCGCTCATCCTCTGGTCACTGGCGAAGAGCGCGGGCTCGATGGCGGCCTTCGAACAAGCGGAGCGTTTCGCAGTCCACATATTGAGCCACGAGCAGGAGGCGATCGCGAAGCGCTTCGCCGCGCGCGGCCTCGACAAATTCGCCGATCTCGACTTCGATCTGCACGAGACCGGCGTGCCGATCCTCGCCGACTGCTCGGCCCGCCTCCTATGCGAGACCGTGCATCGCTATGAAGGCGGTGACCACAAGATCTTTGTCGGCCGCGTATACAGCTTCGAGAAGCAGGACCATCCGCCACTGCTCTTCCATCTCGGGCGTTTCGCGCGGGTCCATCATCCTGCCTGAGCGCCTGGAGAAATTCGGCCTTTCGATATGCGCCCTTGATTTCGGACGTTTTCTTCAAGCCGTTCGTTTCGAGCGAAGGTTCGAGCCTGCCGAGAACCGAAGTCGAGAAATCAGCGCGGCGCTGGCGTTCTCGACAGGCTCGACGGCTGCTCGAACCGAACGGACGATATGAAGAAACGAGCCCTTCCCTGCACATTTCCAATGTGCTGCAAGCACCGGAATTTGTCCACGCCGCCTAGAAAAGTCTTTGTTTGCCGTGGCTTCCGAGCCAGCAGATGATCCACCTGCTTTGAAATCACTCTAAGGTTCGACAAAATCGAAGCGATAAGCGTCGCCGTCGCTGCGAATATATCCCGCCGATGACTCGCGGAAATGGGCGGAGAAGCACATCGTATCGCTATCGGCGACACGATCGATCAGCCGCTGGCGCACGGTCCTCGCCGCCACGGGATCGCCGTCCATCAGGCCAAGGTCCGGGCGAATGAGCTGCAGCGGGTGATGGATGACATCGCCCCAGAACACCGCCGGCGCGCCGCCGCCCTGGGCATGGACTAGGCAGCATCCCGGCGAATGGCCGAATGCGGGCTCCAGCCATACGCCATCGCCAATCTCGTGATGCACGGCCGTCATGTCCGCAAGGTCGATGATCTCCGCCTTCCCGGCCTCGACCACTGGCAGCACGGAATCGTTGAACGCCTCGCGATGAACCGGCTCTTCCTCCTGCACGCTCCAATGTTCGTAATCCTGCGCCGAGAAGATGTAGCGCGCATTGGGAAAGGTCGGCACCCAACGCCCATTTTCCAGTTTCGTATTCCAGCCGACATGGTCGAAATGGAGATGGGTGCACATCACCGCATTGATATCCTCCGGCCGGAAGCCGAGTGCGGCAAGATTCTCCAGATAAGGCGTGTTCAGCTCATGCACCGGCGGCACGCTGCGCTGCTTATGGTTGCCGTTGCAGGCGTCGACGAGAATATTATAGCCATCAATCTGCAATATGAAGCTGTGCATGCTCAGCATGAGCATCGAGCTGTCCGGGGATGTGGTCATGTCCGGATCGCGATACCAATCCGCCAGCCGCGCGAGATCGGTGCCGGTCACGTCCGGGAAGATCATCGGCAGCGGCAATCCGCCTTCCATCTCGAAGACCTTGCCGACGCGCATTCGCCCCAGTTCGTGAAATTGCATAAAACATCCTCTCCAACGATTGCCTAACAATCCTTTCTCGCTACACTCCCGTCAACAAGAATAAGCGACTCACGAGAGATAGCCAGATCGGGCATCGGGCACTGCCCGGTCGCTCGGCAGGAAGAGAGGAAGCTCATGACAGTGCGCCTGCGCCGCGTGTCCTTTGCAGGGATCCTGCTCTGCGCCTGCCTGCCGCTCGGCGCCCAGCTTCCAGCTTCCCGGACCGAGGCCTCGCGCGCGGCGATCACCGACTTTGTGCGCATCCTGGCGGAGCAGAAAAAGCCCTTCGATGCCTTTCGCAAATATTTCGCGCCCGGACAGATTCAGCATGATCCCTGGATCGCAGATGGCAATGGCGGAGACGAGGATTTCCTTGAGAAACGCCGCAAGGCGGAGCCGGAAAAATATCAGGCGACCGACCAGTTCGCCAACGTCACCCACATGATCATGGCCGACGGCGATCTGGTCGCCGTCAAATCGCATGTCTTCACCAGCCCGCAGGATCACGGCCGCGTCTTCGTCGACATATGGCGCGTCCAGAACGGCAAGTTCGTGGAGCATTGGGATGTCATCCAGCCGATGGCCGACATGGGGCCAAATGTCGCGACCGTCTCCTGCGGCAAGGGCGCGACCTATGCCGAAGCGCGCGCCCTTACCGGCCTGATCGACAAGCCGGTCTGCGGCCTTCCGGACCGAAGCAGCGGCAGCGAATCCAACCGGAAGCTGGTGCTCGACTATATGACGATGGGCCAGCAGCCCGGCCGCCTCGCCGAGGCGATCAACACCTATCTCGCTGACGATTTCGTCCAGCACAGCCCGCACATTCCGCCCGGTCGCCAGGGACTGCTCGATTATATGAGCGCGCGGGCCGATGCGCGCCGGGCGGACAATCGCCGCTCCCATTTCGCGCGGACGCTGGCGGATGGCGATCTCGTCCTCGTCCATCGCCGGGTGGTGAGCGACAGCAATCCGCGCGGGACCGCCGCGGCGGATCTGTTCCGCCTGCGCGGCGGCAAGATCGTCGAGCATTGGGACGTGATCCAGCCCATCCCCGCTTTCTCGGTATCCGGACGCTCCATGGTCGACGGCCCGCTCGAACCCGGCCGCCTGCTCCCGCACCTGTGCCAGTGTCGCTTCCAGGTGCCCGGTGTGCTGGGCGGCCTCGGCCACCTTCCGCCGGAGCTCCTCGACCGGCCCCCCGTCCTCCCGTTCCGCCACCTGCCGTCGCAGGGTCCGGTTCTCGACTTCCAGTCGGGCAGCCCTCCGGTCAGCCCGCCGGTTCAGGAGGTTCACGAGCCCCCAGGCGACCGGGACGAGTACGAACAGGGTACCGCCGACGGCCGACAGGACGTAGAGGAGAACTTCCTTGTCGGTCCATCCGAGGGCGGGGTGGTCGCCGGCCGCGGCGAACAGCGGGGCGGTGTGGGCGAGCATGGCGACTCGGTGCGGGAGGCGCGGGGTCGAGAGGAATAGCCTAACCGGCAGGAGAGTCTCCCGGCCAGAAGAATCCTCAGAATCGGCACGCGCCGCCGCGCCTTAGCACAGCGCGGCAGACGCGGTCGCCGACCCGAACGGCCTCCCGTAGAGGGTCGCGCCGTGGAACCCGGCCCCGTCACTTCGTCCACCGGCCTTCGCCGTTGACGAGCCGGGCCGGACGGTTCACCGGGCTCGTCCCGCTCGTCGCTCAATTCGGCAAACAAGCCCGGTCTGTCCAGCTCCAGCATGGCGGACAATCACCTCCCTGGCGAAAGAAGTCAAACCGCCACCGCGGCGAACCCGACCAAGTTGTCGAGGACTCGGGTCTTGAGTCGGGCGAGTTCCCCGTCCAGCAGGGAAGCCGTCCTCCACGAACCCGCCCGGGTCGGCCAGAGCCCCCGGTCGTGGTCGAGCGCCTCGGCCGCCCCGTTGTACGCGAACCACGCCGTCGGCTCGCCCGTGTGCCCCTTCCCCTCAACCCACAGCCGACGGACCGCACTCCGCTTCCGCCGCACCCGGTCGACCACCGCTTCGGCCAGCTTCGCGTCCGGGTTGAACCGCGGGTCAAGGGCGACCGCGTCCAGCACCAGCCGGGCGAAGGCGTCCTCGGACAGCCGGCACCCCATCAGCAGCCGGTACTGCCGGGCGATGACCTCGAACCGGTCGACCACCCCGTGGAACATCCGTTGCGCGGCCTCCGCGAGCCTCGCGCTCGCATCCCCCTTGTGCGGCACCGTCACCCACCGCGCCGCCCGGTACCGTCGGCCTCGCGCTCCGCGGCCCCGAGGGTGTTGGCGCACACGACCCGGATGGCGGTGTGCCCGAGCAGAACCCCGCGCCGGCCCGAGTGGTTGGCCATGACGGTGGCATACGGGAGCAAGCCCCCGTCCCGGGCGAACACGTCCCGGGCGTCCGGCCCGAACCGGTCCAGGTCCCACCGGAC